>JBIKLM010000169.1:0-8602 GCA_044359835.1 Planctomycetota bacterium | reverse complement strand
TGGCCGAGCTCGAGCCGCTGGCGCGGCGGCTGGCGGAGCTCGAACCGCGGCTGGCGGAGCTGACCCGACGCACCGGGAAGCTCGAGCCGGAGATCAAGGCCGAATCCGTGCGCGCCCAGCAGCTCGGGGCGGAGCTCGAGTTCGTGCGCGAGCGCGAGGCCGAGGAACGCTCCGCGCGCCAGGCCATCGAAGCGGACTTCAAGCAGCACCGCGAGCGCCTGCGGCAGAGCGAACAGCAGCGCGGGCGGGCCGAGCAAGCCCGCGCGGAAGCCGAGGCCGCGCGCAGCGAGGCCGAACGCCGGGCAGCGGCCGTGTCCAGCGAGCTGGCCGGGGCGCGCGTCGAGCTCAAGCGCGTGCGCGAGCTGATCGGCAGCGAGCGGGCGCAGGTGGAGCAGGCCCGCCGGGAAGCGGCCGAGGGCGCTTCCAGGACGCTCGACACCAAGCACAAGGAGGAGCTGGCGGCGATGCGCGGCCAGGCCGCCGCCCTGGCCGCGGCCCGCGATGGGGCCGTCTCCCGAGCCGCCGCCAGCGAAGCCGAGCTGGTGCGACTGGGCGCCGAGCGCGAGCGCCTCGAGGTCCGTTGTGTGCAGGCCGAGCAGGAGCGCGATCGTTTGGCCGCGGAGCTGGCCAGCCAAGCCGGAGAGCTGCGGCGCCTCGAAGAACAGCTGCGCCTGCAGGGCACCCGCTGCCAGCAGCTCGAGCAGCGCGCCTCGGCCGCCGCCGAGCAGGAGCGCTCCTGGGATCAGGAGCGCGAGGGCTTCAATCAGTCGATGGGCGAGGTCCTCGCCGATCTGCAGCGCCATCGCGAGGTGCTGGTCGAATTGCGCGGCGATCGCGAGCGCATGCGCCTCGTGATCGCCGGGCTCGAGCGCGAGCTGGCCACCCAGCGCGGGCTGCTCGATGGCCTGGCCCGTGAGCGCGATCCCGCGGCGGGCCGCGACGCGAGCCGGCCCGCCGACCCGGGGCGGCTGGCGGGCTGAGGTGGGCGCGGGCGGCGCGTCTGGCTGGCGGGCCCGCAACGGTTCTCGGCCAGCCGCCGGGTGAACGCTCGGCCTGCGCCCGAGCTGGGCCCGTCGAAATCGATTCTCTGGGGGCCCGGACCGCCCATCGTGAGCGGAGCCTCGCCCCGGGGAGGCCCGCGGACCCGGGCTGGGACGCCGGCGTCAGAAGCCGAGGCCGGGCGCGCGCCGCGCGGGCGCAGCGCTGCGCCTCGGCGGCTCCCCGTCCGCCGCCCCGGCGACCCACCCTGGCTGCCCTTGAGTTTCCCGCTCGCCATGGTTGGAATCAGACCTCCAGCGCCTTTTAATCCCCCGTGGCCTACGCACCCCTCGAACCGCTGCACTTCGTGCGCCGCTTGGGCGCCTGGATGGAGCAACCGGGGCCCGAACCGGACGTGGTCGTCTCCTGTCGGGTGCGGCTGGCGCGCAACCTGGTCGGCTACCCCTTCGTGACCCGGCTGGAGGAAACCCCGGCCACCCGGCTCTGCCAGCACCTGCGCGAGGTCCTCGGCGAGGTGCGCCTGGAGGGCGGCGAGCCCCTGTGGGTCGATCTGCCCCAGGTCGCTCCCTGGGTGCGGCTCCTGCTGCGGGAGCGGCACCTGATCAGCCGCGATCTGGCCGGGGTCGACGACGGCCGCCGCCCCCTGCCCGGCCGGGCGGTGCTGTTCAGCGCGGGCGAAACCAGCGCCGCGATGGTCAACGAAGAGGACCACCTGCGCCTGTCGGGTTTCGCCGCGGGCTTCGATCCCGGCCTGGCGATGCGGCGCGTGCGCGAGCTCGAGGCGCTGCTCGAAGGCCGCCTCGAATTCGCTTGCACCCCGCAGCTGGGCTTCTTGACCGCTTGCCCGACCAACGTCGGCACCGGCCTGCGCGCCTCGGTGATGCTGCACCTGCCGGCCCTGGGGCTGGTGCGCACGGAACTCGAGAAGGTCTTCACGGCCGCGGCGCGGACCGGCTTGGCGGTGCGCGGCATGTACGGCGAGGGCAGCCGGGCGGCCGGCGACTTCTATCAGATCTCGAACCAGGTGACCCTCGGGCGCCGCGAGGAGGATCTGCTCGGCGACCTGCTGAGTCTGGTGCCCGCCATCGTGGCCTTCGAGCGGCGCGTGCGGGCGGCCCTGCTCGAGGAGCAGCGTAGCGCCCTGGAAGACCGCGTGGGCCGTTCCCTGGGCATGCTGTGCAACGCCCGACTGCTGCCTTCGGAGGTCGCCCTGCAGCACCTCTCCAACCTGCGCCTCGGAGCGGCCCTGGGCCTGTTCAGCGGCCACGGCTTGACCGAGCTCAACGGGCTGACCGTCCGCATCCAGAAGGGCCACGTCCAGGGGCTGGGCGGCGCCAGCGGCGAGCCTGCGCCCTCCGACGCGGAGCTGCTCGACGCCCAGGAGCGCGACCGCCTGCGCGCGTCCTTCCTGCGGCGCCAGTTCGGCCCCCCGGCGGAGGGCGGCGGCCCCGCGGAGGGGTGAATTGACCCCGCGGGGGGCCCGAGCCGGCCGCTGGCCCCCCCGATGGCTGCTAACGTGAGCGGGAGTCCCAACGTCCCTCTCCGGCCATGATGGATCGCTTCGGGCGGCGCGTCACCTACCTGCGCGTCTCCCTGACCAACCGCTGCCAGCTGCACTGCAGCTATTGCACGCTGCCCGAGGAGCCCAGCTCGGTCATGCGGCCGGACGAGGTGGCCACCCTGATCGAGGTGGCCTCGCGGCGGCTGGGCTTCCGCAAGGTGCGCTTGACCGGGGGCGAACCGACCCTGCGCCGCGACCTGCCCGAGGTGGTGCGCGGGCTGGTGGCGCTGCCCGGCATCCGCGAGGTGGCTTTGACCACCAACGGCATGCTGCTCGAACGTCGCGCGGAGGAGCTCAAGGCGGCCGGCCTGCGCACGGTCAACGTCTCGATCGACAGCCTGGATCCGGAGCGGTTCCGCGAGCTGACCGGCGGCGGGGATCTGCCCACGGTGCTGGCCGGCCTGCGCGCGGCCCGGCTGGCGGGCATCGAGCGCCGCAAGGTCAACTGCGTGCTGCTGGGCGGGGTCAACGAGCAGGAGATCGACGCATTTCTCGAGCTATCGGCCCGGGAAGGGGTCGAAGTGCGCTTCATCGAGCACATGCCCATGGACGAGGCGCGGCTCTCCGCCTGGAAGGTCGAGCCGCGCGCGGTGCTCGAGCGCCTGGCCCGCGGGCGCACCCTGGTGCCCTTGGCGGCCACCCAGGATGGGGGCCCGGCGGAACGATTTGCCGTCGGCGAGGCGCGCGTGGGCTTCATCCACGCCATGAGCAATCCGTTCTGCGACCGCTGCAACCGCTTGCGCATCACCGCCGAGGGCAAGATCCGCTCGTGCCTGCTCTCGGGCGGCGAGGTCGACCTGCTGGGAGCGATCCGCTCCGGCCTGCCTGCGGCCGAACTCGAGGAGCGCCTGGTGGCCCTGTTCCAGCAGGCGGCCGACGCGAAACCGCCGATCTACGACCACCTGGCGGGCGGCTCGATCAAGATGCGCGCCATCGGAGGTTGAGCGCCCGAAAGGCGGAAAATCCGGGCTGCCACGAGCAGGCGGACCTTGGGTGAACACGGCTTGGGGCCGGCGTTCGGACGCCGCAGCGAAGGCTCTGGGTCGCCTTCCGGCGAGCGCTGGGGCTGGCCGGCGGGCTGGGCCCCAAGAGTCTCCCGCGCGGTCAGCGGCCGCGGTACGTGGCCGGGGTCGGCGTCAGGCGTCGGGGCAGCGGGCGATCGAAACCCACGGGGATTTCGAAGCTGTAGCGGCCGCCCAGATCCAGTTCGAGGGGTTCGCCGCCGCACAGGGTCAGGCGCAGTTCATCCGAGGCGCCGGGCGCCAGGCGCAGCACGCCGCGCCGCGGGTAGAGCACCTGGCCCTGGGGCAGGGTCAACATCGGCCCGGCTCGCCGGCATTCGAGCACCGCCCCGCCCACGGATCCGAGCCAAAGTCGCGGCGCGCCGTCCGCCGTGCTGGGGGGCTGGACCTCGAGCACGGCCGGGCCGCTGAGGTCCAGCTGGAAGGCGCCGGGCAGCACCAGACGGCCGCTGGAGGTGGCGCCCAGCTCGAGCCGCGTGGGCCCATCGACCGGCAGGGCCGGGGCCCCCAGCAGGCGCCGCTCCCGGCGGTCCCCTTGCAGGCTTTGGACCTGGCCGCGGGTCAGCTCGAAATAGAGCCCCGCGGGCAGGCGCAGCTCCGCCTCCTGAAGACCTGGCCCGGACCCGAGCGCCCCGGGCGCGGCCGTCGGCGCTGCCCAGGTCGATAGCAGGGCCAGGGCGATCAGCAGGGGGCGCATCCTGCCCCTATCGGCTCCCGGGGCCCCGGGAGCCAAGCTCGCCTCAGGCCACCAGCTTGGGCGCGAGGGGTAGGACGTGCTCGATCGCCTCGGTCAGGGACCGGGCGCTCGAATCCGTTTCGACGTCGTAGGCCCGGTCGGAGAGGCACAGGCCCGTGCGGACCCCGCACAGGCGCAGGCCGGCGCGCCAGCCGGCGACCAGTTCGAGGGTGCTGTCGCCGATCACCCAGGAGGAGCGCAGGTCCAGACCGTCGTGGTGGGCGGCGTGGTAGAAGGCGCCGGTATTGGGCAGGTGGTAGACCGACTCGCCCTTGCGGCGCCCTTGGCCCCGGGGATGCACCAGGCACAGGTAGTTGCGGGTCAGCTCGGCGCCGGCTCCCGACAGACCGGACAGCAGCGTGTCCTCGATCGCCAGCCAGGTGCCATCGTCGACCTCGCCGAAGGCGACCGAGGCCTGGTTCCCGATCAGGTACAGGCTGAAGCCGCGGCGGCGCGCTCGGAACAGGGCGTCCAGGGCGCCGGGGATGAAGCGCACCTCCTCCGGGCGGTGGGCTTCCCCGCGGCGGGGGAGTTCGCACAGGGTGCCCCAGAGGTCGATGAACAGACCCTTGGGAGACGGTTCGGTGCCGGGCAGGGAGCCGGGGCGATGCTGCATGGGGAGCGGTGGGGCGGGGGGGGGAGCGGACCTGTTTTCGGTCCAGCCGGCGCCTCCTTGAGCCCGGGCTCAGGACGGCAGGAGCCATGCCAAGCGACCTGGAGCGGCCGCCGATCCGCGTGCCGATCAAGACCGGTCTCCGGCTGGACCGAAGAGCAACGGCTAGGCTGTCGCGCGCTTCCCATGCCCGAAATTGCTTCCAGCGCCGAACGGTCCCTTTGGGACCTGACCTTGGTGCTGGACGGCTTCAACCCGCGCGCCCGCGATTCGCGCGAGCCCAGGGCCCTGGCGGCGGCCCTGGCGGCCCGCGGACACCGCTGCGAGGTGCTGCTGGCCCACGGCGGGGTCTGGGCCAAGCAGCCGATCGACGGGGGCGGGTCGGCCTGCATCCTGCCGCAGTCCCTGGAGTCGGTGCTGTCAGGGGAGCCGGTGGGCGCGACGAGCGGACACCGCCGGGCGCTGTTGGCCTACGACGGCTCCTCGCCGGCCGCCTGGGTGGCGGCCCGGGCGGCGGCCCGGCGGAGCCTGCCCCTGCTGGTGGTCGAGCCCGGCTGGAACGATCTCAAGCGCCTGCGGGAGCGGGTGCTCGAGACCTTCGGCCGGCACCTGTGGGGCCGCGTGGTGCGCCAGTGCACCCAGGCGGTGCTGGCCTTCGATCCCCTGGCCCGCGACCAGGCCCTCGAGCGCGGTTTTCCCGCCAGCCTGGTCGAACTCTGTGCGGGCGGGGTCGATCGGAGCCTGTTCCGCCCCGGCATGCCCACCCGGCTGATCTCCCGTCACCGCTTGGTCGGCCGCCTGCTGATCTCGGTCGGCCCCTTCGAGCCCGGCCGGGGCCTCGAGCTGCTGGTGCGCGCCTTCGCCGCCTCGGTGGGGCAGCGCGAGGACTGGACCTTGTTGCTGGTGGGCGCCGGCAGCCTGCGCGGGCGCCTGGTGACCCTGGCGACGCGCCTGGGCATCGCCGGCCGCGTGCGCCTGCTCGATTACCCGCCCCCCGAGGAACTGGCGGGGCTGCTCGGCGCCGGAACCCTGTTCGCGTTGCCCGCCGAGGACGAGCGCGCCCGCGGCGTGCAGCTGGCGCGCGCGCTGGCCTGCGGTCTGCCGGTGCTGGTGGCCGATCTGCCGCGTTATCGCTTCCGTTTCACGCCCGGGCTCGAGGGCCTGGTGGTGCCGCCGGGAGACCAGGCCGCCTGGTCGGGGACCCTGGCGCGCTTGGCCCAGGCGCCCGAGCTGCGCCAGCAGATGGCCGCCGCCGCGCGCGCCGCGGGCAGCGGCCTGGGCTGGGAGCGGGCCGCGCTGGCGGTCGAAGCGGGCCTGCAGCGCGCCGCCCTGACCCACCAGCCCGGGGCCCGCGCCGGCTGAGCCGTCCCGCGGGGGACGTCTTCGGAGCCCGTTCTGGGTTGGCTCTGGAGCCTGTGGCGCGTCGGCGTGCCGGGGATCGCCAGCGGGGCCCGGGGGGCAGGCCGCTGGTCCCGGGCCTTGCCCCGCAAGACAGCCGGATTCAACCGTCGCGCAGCTCGCGCTTCAGGAAGGCCATGTCCTCGGCGTACTGCTTGATCTGCTGGGCGGTCTGCTCGTCCAGGGCTTCGAAGTCGAGGCGCACCTTGACGCCTTCGGGGCGCTCTTCGATCTGCACCACGCGGGCCAGGGTCTCGTAGCTGCCCTTTTGCAGCAGCGGCAGGCGGAACTTGATCGAGAGCTCCGTGCCGAGCGAGAGCATCTGGCCCATCTCGAAGGGGGACAGGCCGGTGTTGCCGCCGCCCCAGGTGAAGGCCAGGCCGCGCGGGTCCAGGCTGGCCATGCGGCCGATGCCGCGCCAGTTGCTGCCGAAGGAGTGGCGGTGCAGCGGGTTCGAGGAAGGCTTCGCGACGCCCAGGAAATGCTCCAGGCGCTGGGTGTCGGTCAAGGTGAACAGCAGGCTGCCCTCTTCGTCCAGTTGGGGCTCCACGGCGCTGTCGCCTTCGGCGCTGCGGCCCACCAGGGCGGCTCCGGCGGCTTCGTCCGAATCGAAGATCGGCACGCGCCGGTCGAGGCCGATCTTCTGGATGATCTCGCGCACGAACGGCGAGGGGCGCGAAAGCACCATCCTCCCGGCCTTGCCCTCGAGGGTCTTGGCGGCCTTGATGATCGCCCCGAGGGCGGTCGAGTTGATGAACTTCACCAGGCGCAGGTTCAGCACCACGCGGCGCTCGCCGGCCTTGATCAGGGCGTCGATCTCCTGGTGCAGCAGCGGACAGTAGTAGGTGTCGAACTCTCCGCGCAGGTGCAGGACGGTGTAGTCCTCGCGGGCTTCGGCGCTGGCGTGCATGTCAGGGCTTGGGAGGGGGGCCGCCGACCCTTGGGAGGCGGCGGAGGTCGGCGGGAGGCGGGCGTGGCACTATCCCGAGCGGGGGCCCGGGGTGCAAGCCCGGAGCCAGGGCCCCCGCAGGCCTGCGGCGCCCGGCCCCGAGGGGCTACACTGCCGCCATGTTCTTCCGGCGCAAGAAGCCGCTGACGCCGCCCGAGTCGCCGGCCGCCCCGAAGGCCGCGGGCAGCGCCCCGACTCCCGCCCCCGCAACCCCGGCGGCCAGCTTGCCGGCCAGCGCGCAGGCCGATGGGGCTGGCGCCGCGGCCCAGGCCGCCGCCGGTCAGGCCCAGCCCGGGCCGGCTTCGACCCAGTTCCTGACCGGGGATCAAGCCACGGATCGGCGCACGGTGCAGGTGCTCCTGGAGGCGATCGCACGGGTGGCCAACGCCCCCGTGTCGACGCCCGAAGACCTGGAGGCCCTGCTGGTCAAGATCGTGGATCTGTCGGTCGAGGTCACCGATGCCGAACGGGGCCTCTTGATCATCGAGGACCCCACCGAGAGCCAGGAGCGCGGCGCGCAGGCGCTCGAGGTCCACGTGGCGCGCTCGCGCCGCGGCGAGCACCTGCCCGAGGAGCTGCGCTTTTCGACCAGCATCGCCCGGCGTGTCCTGGAAGCCGGCGAGCCGGTGCGCGCCACGGTGCAATCGGACAGCGAGGCCCTCGAGCTGGGGCGCTCGGTTTTCGATCTCAAATTGCGCGCGGTCATGTGCGTGCCGCTCAGCCGCGGCGGCGCCGGCTCCGAGACCGCCCTCAACCCGAGCGAAGGCGAAGCGCCGCGCCGGACGCGCGGGGTCCTCTACGTCGACTCCCGCGCCGCCACCCGGCAGTTCAACCAGCGCGACCTGTCCCTGTTCGCGGCCCTGGCCAGCCAGATCGCGGCCTCGATGCAGAAGGCCCAGCTGCACCTCGACAGCCTGGAGCGCCTGCGCCTCGAGCAATCGCTCGAGCTGGCCAGCTCGATCCAGCGCGGCTTGATGTCGAGCGTGCCCTACACGCTGCCCGGCTTCGAGGTCCATGGCTGGTACCGGCCGGCAGAGCGCACCGCCGGGGACTTCTACGACTTCGTGCGCGGCAAGGACGGCCTGCTCGGCGTGGTGGTGGGCGATGTCACCGGCCACGGCATCGGCCCCGCGCTGATCACCGCCAGCGCCCAAGCGGGCCTGCGCTCCTATCTGCGCTTGATCGCCGACCCCGGCGAGGTCTTGACCCTGCTGAACCAGGATCTCTCCGAGCGCATGGAGGAAGGCCGCTTCCTGACGCTGTTCCTGGCGCTGATCCGCCCGGACGGACGGCTGGTCACGCTCAATGCGGGCCACCCGGCGGG
>JBIKLM010000168.1:0-8612 GCA_044359835.1 Planctomycetota bacterium | reverse complement strand
GCCTCCCCTCGCCTCCCCTCGCCCCGGCGCGGCCGGCGTTCGAGGGCCAGCCGCGGATCCGGAAGGCCTCCGGCACTACCCTGTTCGCCCCCGACCGCCCCCTCCTCCCCATGAGCGACCAAGTCATCACGCCCCGAACCCAGGACTACGCCCAGTGGTACCAGGACGTCATCGCCCAGGCCCAACTGGCCGAACCCGCGGGGGTGGTCAAGGGCTGCATGGTGATCCGCCCCCACGGCTACGCCATCTGGGAGAAGATCCAGGCCGATCTGGACCGTCGCTTCAAGGAGACCGGCCACCAGAACGCCTACTTCCCGCTGCTGATCCCCAAGTCCTTCATCGAGAAGGAAGCCCAGCACGTGGAGGGCTTCGCCCCGGAGCTGGCGGTCGTGACCCACGCCGGCGGCAAGGAGCTCGAGGAGCCCTACGTCATCCGCCCGACCTCCGAGACGATCATCGGCCACTTCTTCGCCAAGTGGATCGATTCGTACCGCGATCTGCCGCTGCTGATCAACCAGTGGGCCAACGTGATGCGCTGGGAGCTGCGCACGCGCCTGTTCCTGCGCACCGGTGAGTTCCTCTGGCAGGAGGGCCACACCGCCCACGCGACCTTCGAGGATGCACAGGTCGAGACCGAGCGCATGCACGATGTCTATCGCGACTTCTGCCACGAGGTCATGGCCATGCCCGTGATCCGCGGCATCAAGACCGCCAACGAGCGTTTCGCTGGTGCGATCGAGACGCGCACGATCGAGGCCTTGATGCAGGATGGCAAGGCCTTGCAAGCAGGAACCAGCCACAACCTGGGTCAGAACTTCGGCAAGGCCTTCGGCGTCACCTTCCAGAACGAGAAGGGCGATCGCGATTTCGTTTGGCAGACATCCTGGGGTGTCTCGACGCGCTTGATCGGCGCGCTGATCATGACCCACTCGGACGACGATGGCCTGGTTCTTCCGCCGCGCCTGGCGCCGATCCACGTGGTGATCGTGCCGATCTATCGCAAGGACGACGAGAAGGTGCGCGTGCTCGAGGCGGCCCAGCGCATCGCCAGCGACCTGCGCTCGGACGGCTTGACCGTCCAGGTCGATGATCGCGAGGGTCTCAAGCCCGGCGCCAAGTACTACGAGTGGGAGCGCAAGGGCGTGCCGGTGCGGCTCGAGATCGGCCCGCGCGACCTCGACCAGGGCAGCGTGATGGCCAAGCGGCGGGTCGCGCCCCTGGACAGCGCCGGCAAGCCGGTCAAGGAGGTCCTGCCCGTGGCCGACCTGGGCGTCGGACTGGGCAAGCTGCTGGACGAGTTCCAGCGCTTTCTCTTCGAACGCGCCAGCGAACGGCTGCGCGCGGGCACGGTGCGAATCGACCGCTGGTCCGATTTCGAGGCGGTCTTCGCCGACCAGGGCTCCAAATTCGTGCTGGCCCACTGGGATGGCACCACCGAGACCGAGCTGGCCATCAAGGAGGCCACCAAGGCGACGATCCGGTGCTTGCCGCTCGAGCAGGACCTGCCGACCGCCGAGGCCGGCAGCTGCATCCGCACCGGACGGCCGAGCCAGCGGCGCGTGCTGTTCGCCAAGAATTATTGACCAGCGGACCGGCTCAGGTCACCGGGACCCGGCGTGGGCGTAGAGCGGCCGTCTCCAGCCCACGCCAACCGATGCTTTCCCGCCGCCTCCTGCTGCTGATCCTGTGCTTGCCCCTCTGGTCGCTCCTGGCCCCCGCCGGAGCGAGCCAGGAAGCCCGTCCAAACCTCGACAAGTACCGCCTCGAGAAGGGCTTGGCCCTCGCAGGCCATGACCCGCTCAGCTATTTCGCCGAATTCGGCGGCGAGCCCGTGCGCGGCAGCGCCGACTGGACGCTGACGCACCGCGGAGTGCTCTACCGCTTCAGCAGCGAAGCCAACCGGCAGGCCTTCGCCGCCGCCCCCGAGCGTTACGAGCCCGCCTACGGGGGCTGGTGCGCCCATGCTATGTCGACGGATCAGCGCGTGGCCCCGGATCCGACCCTGTTCCGAATCCAGGACGGACGCCTGCTCTTGTTCTCGAAGGGCGGCCTGTTCGGCGGCAACCGGAGGGATGCCTGGGTCAAGGAGGGGCCCTCCCAGCGCCGCACGCTGGCCGATGGCCACTGGCAGGCGTTCAGCGGGGAAGGCCCGGCGCCGATCCAAGAACAAGACCGCGACCGACCGGACCTCGAGCAGCTGCACCTCGGTCCGGGCAGCCTGGCCCTGCAGGGCTACGATCCGCTCAGCTATTTTCCCGAATACGGTGGCAGCCCCCAGCGCGGCGACAAGCGCTTCGCGCTGCGCCACCGCGGCGTGGTCTATCGGTTCCTCAACGCGGAGCACCGCGAGCTCTTCCGTGCGACCCCGGAGCGCTTCGAGCCGGCCTACGGCGGCTGGTGCGCCTACGCCATGGCCGATGGCGACAAGGTCGAAATCGATCCCCGCAGCTTCGTGATCCAGGAGGGCCGTCTGCTGCTGTTCTACGACGGGCTGCTGGGCGATACCCGCAAACAATGGCTGGGCGGCGACGTGACTGCCCAGGCCCGGCGGGCGGATGGTCGCTGGAGCGCCCTGATCGAGCAGCCGCGCCGTTGAGCTCTTGCCGTCGGCAGCGGGGGTGGCTTCCCCTGGGAGACGCCCCCTCAGCCGGGCTCTCTGCGCCGGATCCAGCGCCTGCATTCAACGCCGAAAGATGAAGTAGGCGGCCCCCAGGATGCACAGGCTGGCCCACAGGTAATCCAGGCTCAGCGGCCGCTTCATGTAAAAGATCGAGAAGGGCACGAACACCGACAGGGAGATCACCTCCTGCAGCATCTTGAGCTGCGCCAAGCTCAGGCTGGTCGAACCGATCCGATTGGCCGGCACCTGCAGGAGGTACTCGAACAGGGCGATGCCCCAGCTGACGAGCGCGGCCACCAGCCAGGGCCGATGGCCCATGTTCTTGAGGTGCGCGTACCAGGCGAAAGTCATGAAGACGTTCGACAGCAGGAGCAAGCCGGTGGCCACCAAGGGGGCCGGGAGCGCGGTGGGATTCGCCATGGGCAGCAGTCTGCCTGTCGCGGCGGCACCCTGAAACCGGGCCGGCGTCCGCACTCGGGTCCCCTACCCTGGATCGATCTCGGCCACCCTCGGGACCTCCGGGAGTCCACCCCGATCGAGCCGAAGCGCTCGAGCGGGCACCCGCTCCACGGCCCCACGAAAGCCGGGGATTCGACCCGCCCTGGGGGGCGCAGGGAGCGACCCCTGCTCGAGGTGCGCGGCGCCCCCACCCAAGGGACCTTCGGCGGGGCTTCGCGGGTCCAAAGCTGCGAGCGGCGCTCCCGGCGGAGGTCGAGCGCCGCGAGCCCCGCAGACGCCATCCGAGCCCCCATCGATCGGGCCCCGATCGCCCCGCAGATCGAGCCCCTGAACTTCATCGGACGGCCTGTTGCCCCCCTCGGACTCGCGGCGACGAACTCTGCTCCGAGCCACCGGGGGGCTGGGCTTCGATCCTCGCGCTTCGATCAGCCCGGCCCCTCCGCCCGCCGCAGCGCTGGCCGAAGGGCGTCAGATCCTGCCGGCGCGGCAGAGAGCCTCGAGCACCGCGCTGGCGGCGCCGGAATCGAGGGCCTCGCAGGCGCGATTGAGCCCGTCGGCGATGGTGGGCACCAACGCCGCCGCGCGCAGCACCAACGCCGCTGTCAGCATCGCCTGGTTGCGGGCGGGGCCCGATTG
Source organism: Planctomycetota bacterium (assembly GCA_044359835.1). Classification (GTDB taxonomy): domain Bacteria; phylum Planctomycetota; class UBA1135; order UBA1135; genus JBIKLM01. The sequence continues at coordinate 4,897 of JBIKLM010000168.1, read as the reverse complement.
GCCCGCGAGGACCGCCCGGGTCACGTCCCCGCAGGCGGCCACCAGGGCCGGGTTGTCTCCGGACCCGAGGCCCTCTTCGCCGGGCATGAACAGGGGCAGCTCGGCATCGCAGTCGGACTGCAACCCGAAATCGCCCGGGTCGATCGTCATCGGCAGCTGGTGCTGTCCGTCCAGCTGGATGCCCCGCGAGCGCTTGGAGAGGGTCGGCACCACCCCTCCGTCCAGGCCCTGGATCGCCATGCCGCGCGAATGCCCGAGGGTCTGGATGACCTCCACGGCCGTGCCCAGGACCGGCCCGCTGCGGGCGCCCAGCACGACGGCCGCGTTGGCGGGCGCGATCAGCTTGACCACCGTCGACAGGGGCGTGCGCACGCCCACCTCCTGCGCCACCTTGCGCAGGCCCAGCAGGGCCGGCAGCATGCCGACAGCGCACAAGCCGGCGAAGCGGTGCTCGCGGATCCAGGCCTCGGCCTCGCTCGGATCCCAGGTCAGCCCGCCGCCCAGCGCCTGGAGCACGGACGCCGCCGTCAGGCCGCGGCGAGGCGGCGCGCAGCGCTCGGTGACGATCAGGACCCGCGCCCCCGCCCCGGCGGCGATCAGGCCCGCAGCCACGTCCAGGGGCGGCTGCGTCTCGTAGCCCCCGTGGGGCGGACAGATGGCCACGAATCCGGCCCCCTCGACGCGGGGCAAGCGGCAGCGGTCGCGCATCGCCCGGGCGAAGCCCACCAGCTCTTCCACCGTGACGCCCTTCCAGCGCAGGGCCGTGAGGAAGGCGCCGACCCGGATCTCGCTCTCCCCGCCTTCCAGAATCAGCCCAAAAGCCCGATAGGCCTCCTCGCTGGTCAGATTGCGGCCTTGGCTCCGGTGGGAGCCGAGCTGTTTGAGGTAGTCGCGCAGCGACATCGAGGGGCGTTCGGATCGGAGTCGGTCAGCCGACCCAAGCAGCACTGTACGCCCACCCCCCCCAGAGAGGACAGCCCGGCCTCTTGTCCGACGACCGATCCGAAACCGGGCCAGCGGACTCTGCCCGGCCAGCCTGAACTGGAGAGCGCCGGCTGGAGCGGGCAGACCGAACCGGCGCGCCCCTCGATGGCCCTGCGCTGCGAGCGCGGTCCACGCGCGGGAACTCGCTGGGCAGCCCGGCCGGCGGCCGGGATCTGCCGGCCGCCACCGAGGTCCCTACGGAGGCAGCGGGCCGGCCGGCCGGGGCGGCGCTGCCCGCGTGGCAGCTGCACGGGCTCGGCGCGGGCAGGCTAGCCAGGCGAGACCGCGGGGTCCGAGGCTCCCTGCGGCCCCGGGTAGACCGAGAGCCGCGCCGGTGGACCTGCGGCGATCGAAGTCGAAGCCCTGCCGGCGGCAGCTAAGGGCCGCCGCCGGGCCACCTTCGGCGAGGGGGGGGCGGGAGCACAAAGGTCCCGAGGCCGGCCCCCCGCCGGACCTCATTCTTTCGGCTGGCCGCTGGGGGTTTCCGGCGCTTCGCCGGAGGCCGGGGTCGGAGCGGCTTCGCCGGCTGCCTCAGGAGTCGCCTCGGGGGCTTCGGCGCGCGGACGGATGTGCGCGTAGAACAGCTCCTCCTGCTTGTCGTAGACGACGTCGCCGTAGACGATCGCCCACTGCACGAAGGTCTCGTAGTGCAGGATGTCGCCGTCGGTGACGAGGATGTCCGCGTCCTTGCCGACCTCCAGGGTTCCGACGCGATGGTCGACACCCAGGATGCGCGCCGGCACGATCGTGATCGACTGCAGGGCGGCCTCGTTGGACAAGCCCCCGCGCACCGCGAAACCCGCTTCGATCGGCAGCGCCAAGAGGTCTCGACCGGCGATGCCGCCCAGGTCGATGGCGCCCGACGAGGCCTGGACCGCCACCTGCACACCGGCCCGATGGAGCAGGGCCGCGCTCTCGATCGAGCTGCCGTCCTCGGCGTTCAGCAGCTCGTCGGCGGACCGCCGAGACCGCGGGGTCAGGATCACGGTGGCTCCGGCGCGGCCGAGCTCATCGGCCACCGTCCAGGCTTCCGCGGCGCCGTCGATCAGGGGCCGGAAGCCGAATTCCTGCGCAAAGCGGGCCAGCGAGAGCAGGTCGTCTCGATCGTTGAGGCCGAAGCGGGCCTTGACCTCGCCCTGCAACACGCGCTGGACGGTGGCGTTGATGCCCTTCTTGGCGGGCTCCGGGATGGCCTTGTCGTTCTTGGCCTGCCATTCGCGATAGAGCCGCAGGTACTCGGCGGCGCGGGTGAAGTCCTCGCGCAGCTTGCGGCGCGCCTCCGCTCCGCTCCAGCTCATCGAGGTGAAGGCACCGCTGTTCATCAGCACCTCCTCGATCGAATTGCGACGCAGTTTGACCGCCTGATCGGCCTGCTCGACCGTGGTGATCCCAGCCGCCAAGGTCAGGATCATGTATTGGCTGAACGGATCGAAGTCGTCGATGGTGTTCTTGGCCGGCTGGGGCTTCTTCTTGGCCTCCGCGTCGCTCGCGGGAGCCGCCAGGGGCTCGGATTCGCCCTCGGTTTCGCTGGGACGCGGCCCCCAATCCTCGACCCACTCGCCCTGGTCCGCCCCCGCTTCGAGGCCCCGTTCGGGCAGATTGGGGTCCAGGAACAGGTCCGGGTCGTCGGCGGCCAGGGTGCCCTGGGTGATCCGCGACGTGGCGGCCAGAGCCACCAGCCCGGGATACAGCCGGAAGCCGCTCACATCGATGCGCTGGGCCTGTTCGGGGATGTGGAAGTCGTAGCCGATCTCCTTGATCTTGCCGTTCTTCACCAGCAGGTTGGCACTGCGCAGGACCGCGCCCGTGCCGGTGAAGATGTCCCCGCCGATCAGGGCCAGATACTTGTCGTCGGCCTTCTCTTCATCGGCGGCTCGACCCGCGCCCTCTTGGCCCTCCTGGCCCAGGCTGGAGGGCGCGAAAGCGAACGGGAGCAGGGCCAGGGCGGCCAGGAGGTACGACGCTTGGGGACGGATCTGCATGGGAGCGGGCGGGTGTTCGATGGACGGCGTCGAGGGCGGGTGGCGCAGGGTCACAGGCTGGGGCGATCGCTGCGCGCGGGCTCGGAGTCCTGCCGGGAGCGGCCGCCTGGCCGCTCGAGCGCATGGAAACGGGGCGGGGTCGGGAATGGGTCGATTGGGCTTCGATCGGTCAAAGCTCGCCGAAGACCAGGCGACCTTCCAGGATGACCGCCAGGATGTGGGCCGTCGGCGAAAGCGGGTCGCCATCCCAGACCACCAGGTTGGCGTCCTTGCCGGCCTCCAGGCTGCCGAGGCGCTGCGCCAGGCCGCTGGCCTCGGCGGGTTCGAGGGTCATGCCCCGCAGCGCCGCCTGGCGATCGAGCCCGTAGCGCACGAGCAGCGCGACCTCTTCGCGCCAGGCTTTGTGGCCATCGACGCTGTCCTGGACCGGCACGAAAGCGACCCGGACGCCGGCGCGATCCAGTTCAGCGGGCAGGTTGCGTTCCCGGCGCGTGCCCGGGTGCTGCACGATGCGTGCATCGAGCACGATGTGCTCGCCGGCCTTGCCCATCTGTTCGGCGATGTAGAACAGGTCGAGTTCGTCGCGCAGGTCGATCTGCAGGTGGTAGGGGAATTCGCGCCCCACCACGGCGTCCTTGAAATGCAGGTAATCGGCGGCCTTGCGGATGCCGACCATGGCACGCAGGTCGCCGGCCAGCAGCTTGACCAGCGGCAGGGTCCGCGCGTCGGGCACCGGCGGCACGAAGTCGTCCTTCTTCTCGGCGTCCTTCTTGTCGGAATCCTTCTTGGCCCCGTCCGGCTTGTCGCCGCCCTCCTGGGCTTTCGGCTCTTCCTTGGGCTCTTCCTTTTCGGTCTTGGCCTTCGAGCCGCCCTTCTTCTCGGCCTTCTCGCGCTCCTTGGCCACCTGCTCGAGGTACTTGTCCACCAAGCCGAAGGCATCGCGGAGGTACTTCTTGGCCTGCTTGCTGGCGCCGCAGGTCATGGCCAGATAGGCCGGGTTGGCCAGCAGCCGTTCTTCGAAGCTGCCGCGGATCGGGCGGATCGCCAGGGACTGTCCGATCACACCGGCGCCCGGCGGGTAGAGCACCAGGCTCGTGACCCCGTGCTCGAGCAGGGCCGAGTAGTCGAAGCTCGACTTCTCGACCTCGGCGCGCACTTCCAGCTCCGGCGAGATCCCGCTGCCGCCGCGCCCGAACAGCCCCATGCGGGAACGGCAGCTGACCAGCCCCGGCGTGAGGGTCGCGCCCGGCAGGTCGTACACCGGGATGCCCGGCTCGATCGGCAGGTCCTGACCGACGGTCACCAGCTTGCCGTCCTCGATCAGCAGCACCGCGTAGGGCACCGTGCCGGAGGCGATCGTCTCGGCGCTGCCCACGCGCAGCGCATACAAGCTGGGCAGCGGCTCGAGACCCTGGGCCGGGGCAGGCGCGGCGAGGAAAACCGCGGCCAGGAGGGCGGGAAGCAGTGTCGAAGGGCTCATGGGTCGTCTCGTCTCGGGGCGGCAGAGGCCGATCGGGCGGGCCCTGGGGCGGGCGCGCTTGGCGCGGGCCAGGGCCTTGCCAAGGGATCGGCGTGGGCGTTGGGAGGGGTGTGCGGGGAGCGGTCGTTGGGCGTTGCGCGGATCAGAACCACTGGCCGTCGGCAGCCCGGTCGTATTGGACCTGGCCCTCGATCCAGACCAGTTCGACCCGGCTGCGGGGATCGAGGGGATCGCCGCTGAACACGGCCAGATCGGCGTCCTTGCCCGCTTCGAGGCTGCCGAGGCGGCTCTCCAGGCCGAACGAGCGCGCCGGGTGGATCGTCAGAGCGCGCAGCATGGCCCGGCTGTCCGCGCCGAAGCGGCTGCTGACCGAGCCTTGGAGGAACAGCTCTTCCGCCGGGATCACCGGGGCGTCGGTGTTCAGGGAGAAGTCCTTCACCCCGGCTTCCAG
>JBIKLM010000167.1:0-8667 GCA_044359835.1 Planctomycetota bacterium | reverse complement strand
GGGCAAAACGGCCGAAAGCGGGCGCTCCCGCCCGCAAGGGCCCCGAGCGCCCCCGATGCGCCATATTGGCAGAAAAGCGCCATCCTGACAGATTTTCAACCAACCCCTGTGCTCCCACCGCCCCGCCAGCCGCCCTTTTGGCATGGCACGGAGCTTGCTTTGGTCTGGGCACCCGCGGCAGGGCCAGGAAACCCGGCCGCCGGACCCACGACCATGCAAGCCAAGACCCAATCCGTCGCGCCCCGCAGCTACCCGAAGTCCGCCCCGACCCTGGCCACCCTGGGATTCGGCCCCTTCGGCGAGTTCGGGCGCCTGTTCGATCGCCTGTTCGAGGACATCGGCCCGCGCCTCGAGCACAGCCCGCTGGCCGGCTGGTACGCCCGCCCGGGCGGCGAGTTCTCTCCGCGCTTCGAGCTCGAGAAGACCGAAAACGGCCTGCGTCTCCACGCCGAGCTGCCGGGTGTCTCGATCGAGGACCTGGACCTGTCGGTGGACGGCGACCTGCTGACCCTGCGCGGCCACAAGAAGGTCGTCGAGCGCTCCGAGCAGGAGCGCGTGGTGCACAGCGAGCGGCACTACGGCAGCTTCGAACGCCGGGTCGGCCTGCCGATCGAGGTCGACGCGGAGCGCGTCACGGCGACCTTCGACAAGGGCGTGCTGACCGTCGAGCTGCCCAGCAAGCGGCCGCTCGAGACCAAGCGCTCGATCCGCATCGAAGCCAAGTGATGCGCGCGCCCACCGGCCGGGCGGCCGCCGGTCAGCCGGCGCCGCTCGAGCCGGAGCGCTCCCACCAGTCGCGCCAAGCCTGGGCGCGCTTCTTGCGCTCTTCGACCTTTTCGATCGGGTCGAACTTGAAATTGCGGCCGGTCAGGAGCCGCAGCGATTCGACCGCGGCTTCGGCCACGCTGGGCTCCGGATCCACCAGGGCCTCGATCAGCGCAGGCACGGCGACCAGATTGCCGAGTTGCCCGAGTGCGCGGGCGGCGGCCATGCGCACGAAGAAGTCGCTGTCGCCCAGGCAGGGCACCAGGAACGGGGCGGCCGCGGGGTCTCCGCGCCGTCCCAGCGCGTCGACCGCCGCCCAGCGCGCGCCGTAATCGGGGCTGCCCAGGGCCTCGAGCTCCGCGGCAAAGGCCGGCGGTTGCTCCGCACCGGCGGGATCCGCGGGCGGCGTGGGTCCGGTCAGGGCCTTCGGAGCGCCGAAGACCGCACCGCTGGCCAGGCGCTCCGACAGGCTGAGCACCGCCTCGGTCAGGCTCTGCAGATCCCGCTGGGCGCCGAGCAGCCCGCGCTCTAGGTTGCTGAGGCGCCCGTCGGCGGCCTGGACCTCGCCGAGTTTGGCGCCCAGGCCATCGAGATCGGATCCAAGTCCATCGAGACGCGCCGCGATGCCCTCCAAGTCCGCGCGCCAGCGCAGGTCGATCGAGCGCAGCTCCTCGCCCTGCACGCTGCGCGCCAGGCTTTGCTCTTCGAGCGCGCCCTGCATGCCCGCCTCGCCCTGCGCCAGCCGCTCGGTGTAAGCGGCCAGGGTGCGCTGTTGCTGATCAAGGGCTGCCCCGAGCGCACGATCCGAGCGCTCGGTGCGATCCACCGCCAGGTAGCCGAGGCCGCCGGCCACCAGGATTGCGAAACCGGCCGCCCATTCCGGGCCAGATCCGCCGCTTTCGCGGCGCGGCTCGCCGCGCCGGGCGCCGGGCTCGAGCGCCGCCCGCGGCTCCGCCGTCGCGCCGACCCCCGCGGGCTCGGCCTCGGCCATGGCCGCCTCGCAGGCTGCGCAGATCACCCGCTCCCCCACCTGGCGGGCCCGCCCGGTGCGCAGGTCGGCCAGGGGGACGGATTCGTTGCACAGGTCGCAAAAGCGGATTTCCACGGCGGGCACTCGAAGATCGACGATGGGGAGCGGGGGCCGACGGCCTGCGCCTAACCTAGTGCACGCCGGCAACTCCGTTGCAGCCGGCTCCCCATGGCCCACCGATCGCTGGAACTGGATCCCGACCTACGGGCGCGCCTCGGCCGCCTGGGGGACGAGTTCCTGGCCGATTTCCTGGCCCTGGCCCTGGGTCGCGATCCGGGGCGCCTGGAGGCCCTGGCGGAGCTGGCCCAGGTGCTGACCCGCCTCGGTCGCCTGCGGGAGGGCCTGCGCGCCGACCTGGCCCTGGCGCGGGCCTGCCCCTTGGATCCGACGGTGTTCTACAACCTGGCCTGCTCGCTGAGTCTGCTCGGCCGCCCGCGGGCGGCGCTCTCGGCCCTCGAGCGCGCCATCGAAAACGGGTACGACGACCTCGAGCACCTGCTGGCCGATCGGGACCTGGAGGCGCTGCGGGGCCTGCCGGCCTTCGAGGCCCTGGTGGAGCGGCTGCGCAGGCCGTGAGCGGCGGCCGCGCGCGGCCAGCCCGCGGCCAGCCCGCGGCTTCAGCGCAGCGGATCGCCCGAGTACTTGAGCCACCAGCGCTCCCAGCGCTCGCGGGCGATCTCCCGCGAGGAATCGCTGCCGCGGGCCTCGTAGTCGAGGGTTTGGCCGGTGGCCTCCGAGAGCGCGTCGATGCACAGGGCGCGCGTGTAGAGGCGCTCGTCCCCCAGACCGCGGATCAGGGTCGGGATCTCCTGCCAGCAGCCCAAACGCACCAGGGTCCGCGCGCGCTCCAGCTCGAGGTCGGTGCCCCGCTTGGACTCGTCCCAGGGCACCTCGAGCAGCGGGGTCACCAGACGCTTGTCGCCGGTGACGCCCAGGGCGGCATAAGCCGCGGCGGCCACCTCCTGGCGCGGATCCTCGAGCAGCTCGAACAGCTTGCCGTAGGCCGGCTCGCCGATCGAAGCGAACCAGCGGATCAGCTCGACCCGTTCGAGGCCGCGGGTCCAGGGCAGGCGCGCCGCTTCGTCGTCGAGCTGTTGGCGCAGGAGCGGCGAGGGCTTGAGCCAGCTCTCGGGCCCGCTGGCGACCACGGGGGCCGGCTTGCTCGAGGCGCAGGCGCAGGAGAGCGCCAGGGAGAGTGCGGCGAGGAGGCGGGCGAAGGACCGGATGGCGATCGGCATGGCTGCCTAGGTTGGGGATCCCGACGGGGCCTTCAGGATCGAACCGGGCTCGAGCTGCGCTTGACGAGTCCGGCAGGGCCGCGGCCCAAGGACAGGAACAGGGCGGCCAACAAGCACAGCGCGCCCGCGGCCAGGAGGCCGAAAGCCCAGACCGGCGGGTCCCTTCGGTCGCTGGCCAGCAGCAGCGGCGGGGCCGCCTCCGGGGGCGTCGCGGGGGCTGGCAGCGGCTCGAGCTGGGCCCACAGCAGTTCACGGGGTTCGCGGGCGGGCAGCCAGGGCAGGCTCGGTGCGTCGGGCGCCGAGCCGGGATCGAGGAGCAGCTCGAGGGCGCTGTCCCGCTCGGCGCGCAGGAAACGCTGGGGCAGCGGCGCGCTCCAGCGGCCGGGGCCTTCGCCCCACAGGGTCAGGGCTTGGGCCGGCGTGCCCCGCGAGGGGCGCGGCTCGAGGCGCCCGGCCAGGACCGGGGGCCAGCCGGCGCCCTCCAGCTCCAGCACCAATCGGGGGCCCTCGAGGGACAGGCGCGCCGGGCGTCGGGCGGGCCGCTCGGCGACGAAGCCGAGCAGCCCGGACAGCTCCGGGAGGCCCAGCCAGAGGGGCGCGCATTCGGCGCCCGGGGCGAAGGCCAGGGATACGGCGCGGCCCAGCCCGACCCGCTGCACGGCGCCCAGGGGCGCTCCGTCGGAGGCCGACCAGAACACCTCGGCTGCGGCGGCAACACGGGCCCTCAGGGCCAGCTCGAGCGGCGGGCGCGCGCGCCCCGCTCCGACCTCCGGGCCCGAAAGCAGCTCCGTGGGCAGGGCTGCGACTTCGATCGGACCGGGGAGCAGGCGCTCCTCCGCGCCCAGCCGCAGCAGCAGCGCTTCGAGGCGCGCCGGGGTCGGGCTCAGCAGCAGGGACTGCTCACCGCCGGCCAACGGCGCGAGCAGCTCGAGTTCCGGCCGCTCGCCGAGGGCCACCACGCGCAGCTCCGCGCGGGCCCGTGCGAGGCGCGCGCGCGCCTCGGCCGCGCGCCCGACCGGGTCGTCCGGCGGTGTGTTGTCGCGTCCATCGGTCAGCAGGATCACCAGCTCGTCCGTGCGCACCCCGCCCGCCACGGCCCGCTCGCGCTCCTCGACGTATTGCTCGAGCGAATAGAACAGCGCCGTGCCGCCCCGCGGCTGGCTGAGCGACAGCAGCGCCTGGGCCGCCGCTTGGCGATTGCCGCTCGGCAAACGCACCGGACGGGCCAGGGCCTCCGTGAACCAGCGCAGCACCAAGCCGTCCTCGGGGGGCAGGATCTCCGCCAGGCGCAGCGCGGCCTGCTGGACAGCCGCGGCGGGAGCGCCCGCCATGGACCCCGAGGCGTCGAACAGGATCACCAAGTCCCGCGGCGGCTTGGGCGCCGGCGCGGCCAAGAGCGGCAGGAAAGCCAGCTGGCGGGCGCGCGCCGCGGAAACCAGCTGGCTGGCGCCGCCCAGGGTCAGCAGGCCGCCGCCGCGCGACAGGAACCCCTCGACCTCCGGGGGCAGCTCGTTCAGGGACCGGTCCCACCACACCAGCGCGTCGAGATCCGGCAGACGCCGCTCGGCCTGTTGCGGGGTCAGGGGCCACCAGCGCAGGTGGCTCGGCGCCGGCCCGGGATCGATGGCCTGCGCCGCGGGCCCGACCAGGCCCACCAGGCGTTGTCCGCGGGGCCGCACGAACGAAGAGCCGCCGGCGCCCAGCACCAACGCTCCCGCTCCGGGCGCAGCGGCGACCAGCCGGGCCTGCAGCTCGAACGGCGCGGGCATCGAGACCGGGAGCCGCAGCCGCTGGTGTTGCTGCCCAGGAGCGCGCGGCAGAGCGATCGGCTGGAGCTCCTCGCGCTCCCCGGCGGGCCCCTCGAGGCGGACCTCGAGCAGCAGCTCTGCGGGCTCGAGCTCGCCCAGGCTGTAGCGCACCTCCAGCTCGAGCGCCTCTCCCGGCGCCAGCTCCGGCGCGGCCGCGAGCCCGTCCAGCCTGACGACAGCGGCACTCGGCGCCGGCAGCGCGTGCCTTTGCACCTCACAGCCGGCGGCCGCCCAGCGCCCGAGCAGGCTCTGACCGCGCTGCCCGGAGGGTTCGGTCAAGCCGTCGCTCCACAGCTCGAGCCGCGCCGGCAGCTCCGCGACCCGCGCCGCTTCCAGGCTGCGGGCCACGCTGGCCAAGGCGGCGCCCAGATCGCTGGCCTCGCGCTCCAGATCCTGCGGCTCGAGCAGCAGCGGCGCGCCGCTGTCGAGGCCCAGCAGGCCCCGGGCCAGCTGCTCCGCGTCCCCCGCGGGAAAGAGCCGCCGGGCCGCCGTGGAAAAGACCCACAGCTCGACGCGCGCGCCGCGCTCCGCGGCCGATCCACAGGCCCGCAGCAGCTCGCTGCGCAACCAGCCCAGCAGGCCGGGCCGCGCCGCGGTCACGCTGGGCGACAGATCCACCAGCAGCAGCTCGAGCGGCGCTCCGGGCCTCAGCCGGCCCAGCCAGGGCGTGGCCAGGCCGACGGCGGAAAGGCCCAAGCACAGCGTCGCCAATCCGAGCCAGCCGCGCGGGGAAAACCAGCGCGCCCAACGGACGCCCGGCGCACCCGCCGGGGGCTGATCGCGGGTCCCCGCGCTCACGCGCCTCCGGGCCGTGTGCCGGGGCCGCGCTCGGCGCGCTCGATCCAGCCGCCGCCGATCAGCCGATCTTCGATGTAGAGCGCGGCGCCCTGCCCCGGAGCCACCGCCAGCTGGGGCTCGTCGAAGTGCACCTGCGCGCCATTCGCGTCCCATTCCACGGTGGCCGCCGCCGCCTGGTGGTGGTAGCGGATCTGCACGCGGGCGCGCAGCTCGCGCCCCGCGGGCGGGTCCACGCCGATCCAGTTGAGCGCGCCCGTGCGGAGCCCGGAGGCGCACAGCTCGTCGCGGCCCCCGAGCACCACGGTGCCCGTCTCGGGCTCCAGTTCGACGACGTACAGCGGCTCGCCCGTGCCGCCCACGCCGTGCCCGCGCCGCTGGCCGACCGTGAAGTCCTCGATGCCCGCGTGTTCGCGCAGGGTCTTGCCGGAGCTGTCGACGATGCGGCCGGGATGGCGCTCGACGCCCGCCTCGTCCAGCAGGCGGCGGTAGTCGTTGCCCGGCACGAAGCAGATCTCCTGGCTGTCCTTCTTGGCGGCGGTGCGCAGCCCCGCCCGGGCCGCCAAGAGGCGCACCTCGGGCTTGGTGAAGTCGCCCAGGGGCAGCCGCGTGCAGGCCAGGTTCTGCTCGCTGACCGCGAACAGCTGGTAGGACTGGTCCTTGTGGCGATCGAGCCCGCGCCGCACGCGCACGCGGCCCGCGCTGCGGTCGAGGCGCGCGTAGTGGCCCGTGGCGACGCCCACGGCGCCGAGTTCGCGCGCGCTGGTCAGCAGGCGATCGAACTTGAGATCGCGGTTGCAGATCGCGCAGGGATTGGGCGTCCGGCCGCGCTGGTATTCGGCCAGGAAATGGCGGATCACCGAGGCGAACTCCTGCGACAGGTCGACCGCCTGGAACGGAATTCCGAGGGCGGCTGCAACCATGCGGGCATCGCGAGCGTCATTGACGGAGCAGCAGCTCTTCTTGGCCGCTTGGGTCTCATCAGCGGGCAGCTTGACCCCGTTGCGCATGAACAGCCCCACCAGGGGTTGCCCCGTGCGATGGAGCAGCCAGGCGACCACCGAGCTGTCGACCCCGCCGGACATGGCCACCACCAAACGCTGCTGCGGATCGAACACGCCCCCCAAGGCAGCCTCGGAGCCGGCCCGGGCAAGGAACTCGGCCTCGAGCCGCCCGGCTTCGGCGAGTCCGGCTTCGGAGCCCGGCGCGCGCGCATCCGGCGCAAGCGCGGCCGACGGCGGATCGGATTCGGGCGCACCCGGGCCGAGCTCGGCGGCTGCGATGCGGAGCGCGGATCCTGCGGCATGCCCGGCGACCGGCCGGGCAGGGGCCGGCCCTGCCAGGGAGCTTGTTTGCGGATCGAAGGAAGGGAACATCGGAGCGCTGGGGGCCGAGAGCTTGGCGACAGGCGGGCGCGAAGGCGCCGCACCGGCGGCCGGCTCTCGATGGGATCGCGGCGTGCACGGCGGGCGGCCCAACGAGCCGGGCGACCTTGTAGGAGGGGCTTTCGGAGCTCCGCAAGCCGAACGGACATTGTGCCGCGCGGCAGGCCGCTCTGCGCCGCCCGGGCTGGCCCGGCAGGCGCGCTCTCCTCGCTCCGCAGGCAAGTCGCTCGGGCGCCGATCCGCCTCGGGGCGGGGATTTGCGGGGGTCTTCGGCTCGGACCAGGCCGTCCGGCGCGGCGCGGGCAGCCCAGGCGCCCCTGGGACCGGCCGTGACCCTGGGCTAACCTCTCGGCCCCTTCAAGCCAGAGCGCCAGGTTCCCGCGCCCCCGCGGGGCCGCTTCCCGCGGTCGCACCGCGACGCCATGCCCAAACAACTCCCCTTCGCCCCGCTCGCCTCCTTGCCGACCTCCGGACCGCTGGAGGCGGGCGCCTGGCAGGCCTTGGAAGCCCCCTCGCAGGCGCCGGTCAAGGGCTCCGGCGAGGGCCAGTCCGGCCCCTTCGGCAGCTCCTGGTTCCCGCTGGTGATGATCGCGGCCATTTTCTGGTTCGTGGTCATCGGCCCGGAGCGCAAGAACCGCAAGAAGCGCGAGCAGATGCTGGCCGCGCTCAAGAAAGGCGACAAGGTGCTGACGAACAGCGGGCTCTACGGCTCGGTCGCGGCGATCCAGGACCAGGTCGTGACGCTGGCGGTGGCCGACGGCGTGCGCCTGCGCTTCGCGCGCAGCGCGATCCAGACGGTGATCGTCGACGAGCCGGCCAAGGACGCCGCCAAGGAGTCCAAGGAACCGAAGGACAAAGAGAAGGAATCCGCGGGCTGATCCGCGCGCGGGCCAAGGGGGCTCGCCGGGCGGGGCTCCTCGCCCCGTCGGCGAGCGCGGGGTCGCGAGCGCGGACGGCTCCGGGCCGGATCGAGGCGGCGTCGCCGGGCGCGTGCGTCGCGCGCCGCGGGTTGCGCGGGCCCGCGGCTGCAGAGGGCGAGCGCCGTGGGTCGGCTGCCCGCGGAGCGCCCCCCGGGGGGCAAGCCGCGCTGGTTTTTCCGGGGCGGGCCTGCTGCGCAACGGAAGCGCCCGCACGCGCAGCCCGCACACGCGCAGCGGACAGCGGCGCAGCTCAAAGCCGCGCAGCGCAAAGCGACCGTCCGCGGACCAACGGGGCGCCCGAAATCGGCGCCGGCCGCGCCCCGGCCGGTGCTGGATTCCGGCGGGGAACCGGCCCGCGCGGCGAAGCGAGGCCCGAAAGGGCGGAGCGCACGGCGCCTCCCTTCGACTCGAAGTGCCGGGGAGCCGCGCCGTGAGCGGCCGAGGCAGCCCGCGGGGCGCAGGGCCGGGCGAGCGCGGCGGGCAGGGACCGGGCGGAACGCAGAGCCGGGCCCGCCCGAGCTCCCAAGCCGGCGGCCCCGCCATGGGCCCCCGGGGCCGGCTCGCTGGGCAGGGAGCCGCCGGCGGCGGCGGAGCGCCGGCGGCCTCGGGGCCAAACGGAGTCGGGCGGGCTGCGGCGGCGGCCCGAACGGCCCGAACGGCCCGAACGGCTCATCGGAGCCTGCGGCGCCGCGCCCTGGCTTGGATCTTCGGCCTGCGCCGGGCGCT
>JBIKLM010000166.1:0-8684 GCA_044359835.1 Planctomycetota bacterium | reverse complement strand
TGGGCTTCCGGGAGCGTAGCCACGACGAGCTGGACGAGGCCCGTCGCACGGCCCAGCGCCTGGGGCTCACGCACCACACCGAGGTGCTCGAGCCCGATCCCGCCGGCTCCCTGGACGAGCTGGCCTGGCTGTACGACGAGCCCCACGCCGATCCGTCGAACCTGCCGACCCTGCTGGTCTCGCGCACCGCTCGCCGGCACGTGACCGTGGCCCTCTCCGGCGACGGCGGCGACGAGGTCTTCGCCGGCTACCGCCGCTACCTGCACGACGCCGCCGAACACCGCCTGCGCCGGGCCGGAGGGACCCCCCTGGTTGGCCTGGCGGGCCTGCTCGGGGCCGTTTATCCCAAACTCGACTGGGCCCCCCGGCGCCTGCGCGCCAAGACCTTCCTGCAAAACCTGGCGCGGAACCCGGCGCGGGCCTACTACCACTCGGTCACCCAGGCCAGCCGCGACACGGCGCTGGGCCTGTTGGCGCCGGACCTGGCGGCGCGCCTCGACGGCCACGACCCTTTCGAGCGCTTCAACGAGTTCTATTCGCGGCCCCCCGCCAGCGATCCTCTGTTCCGGGCGCAATACGCCGACCTGCACACCTACCTGCCGGATCAGATCCTGTGCAAGGTCGATCGCGCCTCCATGGGCGTGTCCCTGGAGGTGCGCGTGCCGCTGCTCGATCATCGTTTCATCGAGCGCTTCGCGACCCTGCGCCCGGAGCACAAGCTGCACGGCGGCCGGGGCAAGCACTACTTCCGGGAGGGCTTGCGCGCGCGCCTGCCGAGCTCGGTCCTGGACGGAAAAAAGCGCGGATTCGACATCCCTTTGGCAGCCTGGCTGCGGGGCCCCCTGCGCGGCACCCTGACCAGCGGCCTGGCGGAGCTGCCGAGCGCCTGGTTCGCCCGGCCGGCCCTCGAGCGCCTGGCCGAGGAGCACCTGGCGGGGCGGCGCGATCATTCGCGGCTGCTGTGGAGCCTGCTGGTGCTGTCCCGCTGGTGGCGCGTGCACGGGGTCCGCGGGCTGGCGGCCTGAGCCGAACCCTGCCGATGGAGCTCGCCGTGATCACCAGCCTGTTCCCCAGCCCGCCGCGCCCGCGCGAGGGCATCTTCGCGGAGGAACGCTGCCGCGCGCTGGCGGCCCGCGGCCATCGACTGACCGTGATCCAGCCGGTGCCCCATGCCCCGCCCGGGCTGGTGCGCGGCCCGCGCGCCGACTTCCGGCGCATGCCGGATAGGGAGGCCCGCGGTCCCCTGGCGGTCCATCGGCCACGCTATTGGCACTGGCCGGGAGCCGCGGTCGGCAATGCGCAGCGCTTCGCGCGAGCGGCGCTGCGGCGCCTGGACCGAGCGCTTCCGAGGCCTCGGGCGGTGCTGCTCGATTACGCCTGGCCCGCGGCCGTGGCCGCGGCGGGGCTGGGACAGCGCGGCTTGCCGGTGCTGATCGGCGGACGGGGCTCGGACATCCTGGCCGTGGCCGAGGATGCGCGGCTGCGGCCCCTGCTGGCGATGGCCCTGGCGGGCGCCGATGTGCGCCTGGCCGTCTCCACCGATCTATGCCAGCGCATGGACGCCCTGGCGGGAACCGCCGGGACCCGGCTGCTGGCCAACGGCGTCGACCGCAGCCGATTTTTCCCCGGCGACCGGGCCCTGGCGCGGCAGCGCCTCGGGCTCGACCCGCGCGCCCCCCTGGTCCTGGTGGTCGGTCACCTGATCCCGCGCAAGGACCCCCTGCGGGCCCTCGAGGCCTTCGTCCGAGGCGCGCCGGAAGGCGCGCGCCTGGTGTTCCTGGGCCGCGGGGAACTCGAGCCCGAGCTGCGGCGCGCGATCGCCCTGGGCGGCCTCGGACCGCGGGTCGAGCTGTTTGCCGAAACGCCGCCCGGCGTGTTGGGGGACTGGTATCGAGCCGCCGATCTGTTGCTGCTCACCAGCCGCAGGGAAGGCCGCCCCAATGTGGTCATCGAAGCGCTGGCCTGCGCCACGCCGGTCTTGGCCACGGCGGTGGGGGGCACGCCCGAGCTGCTGGCGAAGCTGCCGGAATGCCTGGCGGCCGATGGCCCGGCCGAGGAAATCGGCGCTCGCCTGGCCATGCTGCTGCGGGAACCGCCGGCCGCCGAGCGCCTGTTGCGCGCGGCCGCCGGTTTTTCGTGGGAGCGCTGCGCCGGCGAGCTCGAGGAGCTGATCGAAGCGGCGATCGCCTCGGCCTCGAGCCGTGGAGCGCGCCCATGAAGGTGCTCTATCACCATCGCACCCAGGCCGAGGACGGCCAGGCCGTGCACATCCGCGCCATGATCGAGGCGCTGCGGGCCGCGGGCCACGAGGTGCTCGAGGTCGGATTGGTCGCGCAGGCGGACGGCCGCGGCGCGAGCGGCGGCCCACAGACCCTGAGCGGACAGCGCGCGCGCTGGAGCTGGGTCGGCCAGGTGCCGCGCGGCGTGCGCGAACTGCTCGAACACGGCTATTCCTGGCCCGCCCAGCGCCGCATCGTGCGGGCCGCCGAGCCCTTCCGCCCGACGCTGATCTACGAGCGCTATGCCTTCGGCAACTCGGGCGGCGTCGCCGCGGCGCGGCGCCTGCGTCTGCCGCTGTTCTTGGAGGTCAACTCCCCGATGGTGCTCGAGCTCGAGCGCACGCGCGGGCTGTCCTTCAAGCGCCTGGCCGAGCGCCGCGAGCGGTCGATCTTTCGCTCCGCCACGCGCGTGCTGTGCGTGACCGGCGTGCTGGCGGACATGCTGGCCGAGCTGGGCGTCCCGCGGGAACGGCTGCTGGTCACGCCCAACGGCGTCGAGCTGTCCCGCTACGCGGCTCCGGGCGATCCCGAGGCGCGCCGGCGGGCCCGCGAGCGGCTCGGCCTGGGCGCGGCGTCCCTCGGCCCGGTGCTGGGCTTCGTGGGCTATTACCGCAGCTGGCACCGGCTCGATCTGGCCCTGCCGTGCCTGGCCGAGCCGGGGCTCGAGACGGCGCATCTGGTGCTGATCGGCCACGGCCCGGCGCGCGCCGAGCTCGAGGCGGAGGCCGCCCGGCTGGGGGTCTCCGAGCGCGTGCATTTCGTGGCGCCGGTGCCCCACGACCAGATCCCCAGCCTGCTGCCGGCCTTCGATGTGGCCTTGCTGCCGGCGATCAACGCCTACGCCTCGCCGCTCAAACTGCACGAATACATGGCCGCGGGCATCGCCACCGTGGCGCCCGATCAGCCCAACCTGCGCGAGGTGCTGAGCCCGGGCCGCGACGCCCTGCTGGTGCCCCCTGGCGACGGACAGGCCTATCGGGCGGCGGTCACGGCCCTCCTGCGCGAGCCGGGGCGGGCCGCCGCCCTGGGCCGCGCTGCCCGTGCTACCGTTGAACGCATGGACCTGACCTGGGCCGGCAACGTGCGCCGGATCGAAGCGGCCTTCGCGGCCCTGCCCGGGACGCACCCCGGCCGCCAGCCATGACGCCCCCGCTGCACGCCCTGTCCTTCGATGTGGAGGAGTTCTTCCACGTGGCCAACCTGCGCGGGCACTTCTCCCGGGCGGATTGGGAGCGGGCCCCTTCGCGCATCGACGTGGGCATGGAAGCCCTGCTCGGCTGCCTCGCGCGGCGCGGAGCGCGCGCCACCTTCTTTTTCCTGGGCTGGGTCGCGGAGCGCCGCCCGGATCTGGTCCAGCGCTGCCTCGCCGCGGGCCACGAGATCGCCAGCCACGGCTACGAGCACCTGTTCCTGTGGGATCTGGGACCCGCGGGCCTGGAGGCGGACCTGGCGCGCACCGAACAAGCGCTGCTGGCCGCGGGCGCGCCGGCGCCGCGGGGCTTTCGGGCCTCGACCTTCACGCTGACGCGCCGCACCGAGTGGGCCTTCGACGTCCTGATCCGCCGCGGGTACGCCTACGATTCCTCGGTGCACCCGGTGCGCCATCCGACCTACGGCATCCCGGACTTCCCCCGCGGCATCAGCCTGGTCGAGCGGCCCGCCGGCCGCCTGGTGGAGTTCCCGGTCAGCACGCTGCGCCTGTGGGGCCGCAACCTGCCGGTCGGCGGCGGCGGTTACTTCCGCCTGCTGCCGGGGGCCGTGACGCGCTTCGCCGTGCGCCAGCACGACCGGGCCAGCCGGCCCGCCTGCCTGTACCTGCACCCCTGGGAGTTCGATCCCGGCCAGCCGCGTTTTCCCGCGCCCTGGCACAAGCGTCTGCGGCACTACTTGAATCTCGACCGGACCCTGGGGCGCCTCGATGCCCTGCTGGCCGAGCATCGCTTCGCGGGGCTCGAGGAGGTGCTGTTCGAGCAGGGCGCGCTCGCGCGCTCCGATCGGCGCGCCGCGCCGCGGCGCGGCGACGCCTCCTGAAGGGCATCCGCACGGGGCGAAGACTCCATCTAGGGCATCGGGCTCCGGGCCCTCATTCGTTGTCGAGCCAGCGCGAGAGGTTCAGCAGCGCGCGCAGGAGGTCCCGCCGCAGAGCGTCCTGCTCGAGCTCCAGGCTGGCCTCGAAGACCGACCGGATGCGCTCCCGATCCGCGCGATCGCCGCGCCGCAGGAGCGCCGATCCATAGACCAGCCCCAGGTCGGCCCCGGCCACCACCGAGGCGATCTGCTGGCGCTGATCCCAGAGGCCGGAGAGCAGCTCCAGGCCTTCGATGGCCACGCCCTGTCGGCCGACGACCAGGGACTTGCCGCGCAGGAACCGCGGGCGGGGCGCCTCGGGTGAGAGCCGATCGAGGCTCGACCATTGGCTCAGCTCGCGCTCGAGCCGCGCGTGGTCGGTGCCGAGCTCGGCCAGCAGCTCGCAGATCCTGGCGATGGCGCGGGTGTCCGGAAGCATGCGCCGCAGCGCCTCGTAGTGCTCGAGGGCTCGGGTGGGCTCGTTCTGGGCTTCGAAGCAACGCCCGAGCATCAGCCACAGGTCGAGGTCCTCGGGCCGGCGCGCGAGCTCGGCGCGCACCAAGCGCTCGCCCAGCTCGGGCGCGTAGGTCTCGTACAGGCCGAGCCAGGCCTGAGTCGCGCCACGCCGCAGGGAATCGAGCGGCACGTCGCCGCTGGCGGCGCGGAATTTCTCGAGCCGATTCCAGGCGCGCTCCACGCCGATGCGCCGGTTCTCGGGGTGCGTGAGCAGCTCGTAGCGAGCCTGGGCCAGGGCCACCAGGGGATCCTCGGGCAGGCGCAGGGCCAGGGCATCCAGTTCGACCAGCAGGCCGGCCGCGGAGAGGGCGCCGCGCGAATAGGCCTCCCAGAACAGGTCGAGCAGCTCGGTCAGATGCCAGCCGAGGGCCTGCGCGCTGGCCAGCTCCGCGAAGGTCGTGGCCTGGTTCAGGGCGGCTTCGTGGCTGTCGGCGGAAGCCAGCAGCTGCGCGTAGAACCAGCGCGCGCTGGCGTCCTCGGGAAAGCGTTGGATCGCTCGCTGGCACCATTGCAGCGCCTCGTCCGCGGCGCCTGCGTTGCTGCGCGCCAGGGCGGTCGAGATCAGCTCGGCGGCGGAGCGCGGACCGTCGTTGCCGGGCTCCGCCGGAGCCTGGGCCGCGCGGCGCGCCCGCAGGGCCAGCAGCTCGGGGTGGTCGACCTGCTCGAGCTCCTCGGCCAGCAGCTGCTCGGCCAGGTCCCAGGCCGGGCCGAAGCCGGGGAATGCGAGCGTCAGCGCCGAGACTTTTTCGAGGGCCGCGCGGCGCTCGCCGCGCGCCAGCAGGCGCCGCGCCTCGAGGAAGCCGGACCACAGCGGGGCCTCGGGGCTCGCACGCCTGAGCAGGTCGCGGGAGAGGAACTGGAACACCGGCCGCTCGAGGCACAGCAGCACCAGCAGGGTCTGGCGCGGATCGCGGCGCCGTTCGCCGCCGCCGCGCAGCAGGGCTTGGGTCTCGAGCCGCGCCTCGGCTCCGAAGCTCGCCGGCGGCGTGAGCGGCTCGGCGCGCAGGCTCTGGATCGCGAGCCTGAGCAGCGTCCAGACGGGCTCCTGGGGCGCCTCGCGCTCGCCGGCCTGCGCCAGGGCCAGGGCTTCGTCCAGGCGCTCCTCCAGGGCCGCCAGGATCGCCGCGGTGAAGGCATCGCCCTCCGGGAGGGCGCTGCGCGCCTCGCGCACCCGCTCCGGCAGGCTGCGCCAGCCCGCGGTCTGGATCGCCAGGAGCACCCGCCCGAGGGCCGGCGTGCCGTCCTCGAACCAGGCCTCGGTTCGATCCCAAGCTTCCGCGGAGGGCCCTCCTTGCCCGGCCAGCAGGGCGGCCACGGCCAGGCGCAGGGTCGTGTCGGCGGAGCGGGTGCGGGGATCGGCGTCGAGGTTGTCGAGCAAGCGCCGCGCCGGGACCAGCAGGCCCCGTTCCAGCAGATCGTCCACCAGCTCGATGGCGTCGCGCTCGGCGATGCGCCCTGTTTCCACGCTGGAGTCGATCAGCGGCAGCAAGGCGTCGGCCTGCTCGAGATCGAGGGCCGCCGAAAGGCGCAGCCCCAGGGCGCGCACCGCCAGGGGGTCCTGGGGCCCGATCGAAGCCAGGCGCGCCTCGACCCGCCCGGCTTGCCCGAGGGCCAGCTCCGCTTCGGCGGCCAGGCACAGGCCTTCGGCGCCGAGGGCCGCCGGGGCTGCGGCCAGGGCCGGCTGCAGCCCGCGCAGGGCCAGGTCCGCGCGTCCGCGATCGAGGGCCTGGCGCGCGAAGGTCAGCACCCCGCTGACGGCCCCATCGAGCTCGAGCAGGGTCAGCCGCTGGCGCTCATCCAGGCGGCCCTCGGCGCGCGCCTGGCGCAGGGCCCGCATGGCCGCCTCGGGATGGCCCGGCCGCGCCACGCGGCGCAGCAGCGCCTCGATGCGCCGCTCCTCGAGCCCCTCGAGCTGGTATTGCTCGGCGCGCAGATCGAGGGCCGGGCCGAAGGCCGGCACGAGGGTTTCGATCTGGTCGAGGCACAGGTGCGCTGCGTGGGACTGCCCTAGCTGGACATTGAGGCGCGCCAGGGCCAGCAGCAGGTAGAGGTCGTCGCTGTCGGCCGGGAAGGCGCGGCCCTGGCGCGCGAGCAGCTCGCGCAGCAGCTCCGGATCGAGACCGGAGCTGGCCAGGTGGGCCCGGCCCCAGGCCTCGAAGCGCTGGAGCTCGGAGGACTCGCGCCCCGGATCGAGGGACAGGGCCCGCGCCAGGGCGGTCAAGCTGCTGCGCTGCTCGGAAGGCCGCTCGTGCAGCAGATCGGCCACCCGCAGCCAGGCCTCGGGCCAGCGTTCCCCCTCGAGTTCGAGGCCGGATTGAAGATTGGCCAGCTCGGCGCCGGAGAGCCCCTGCTGGCGATACACGTCGGCCAGGGTCCGATAGGCTTCCGCCAGGGCGCCGGGATGCGGCTCCTGGGCCTCCGGCCGCGCGAAGGCCGAGAGAGCCGCTTCCGCATCGGCGTAGCGCTCGAGGGCGTGGTACGCCACCCCCGCGTAAAAGTTGCCCGCGTCGCGCTGGGCTTGGGCCGCCGGCTGGAAGCCATAGATGACCCCGATGCGCCGGGCGATCACCTGCAGCCGCCGCCAGTCCTTGGACTCGTACAGGATCTGGCCCCATTCGGGCAGGAACTCGCTGACCAGGGACTCGTTGATCTGCGCCGGGAACGAGCGGTCGATGATCTGATTGGCGCTCTGGGGGCGGCCCATGCGCCGCAGCGCGCGGGCCAGCACCTGCTGGGCCGGCAGGCTGGCCAACACCTGGGGCTGCAGGTTGGCGGCCAGCAGCAGTTCGGCGGCCAGCTCGGCGCGGCCGGCGTCCAGGAAGATGCCCGCCAGCATCCAAGCGGCCTCGGCGTGGGCATAACCGAGCAGCGCCTCGGTGAACAGGCCGCGGGCCTCGGCCACGTGCTCGCCGATGCGCTCGAGCTCGGCCACCCGATCGGCGGACAGGCTGCCGAGCTCCGGCTCGAGCACCGCCTTGAACTCGGCCAGCAGCGCCCCGCGCTCGGGCGCCGCCGGGTCCTCGGAACGCGCGCGCCGGGCGATGGCCTCGGCCTCCTTGAACAGGCGCGGCGGCAGGGACAGCGAGAGGGATTCGAGCAGGGGCCGCTCGAGTTCGCTGCCGCGGCGCATGGCGCTCAAGCCGAGCAGCAGCTTGACGCCCGAATGCCAGGGCGTCTTCTGCAGGATCGGATCGAGGGTCTGGCTGAGACCCTCGTGCTGGCGCTCGTCGAGCTGCAGGCGCGCCAGCCGCTGGCGCAGCTGTTCCTCGTTCTCCGGCTGCATCTCTAGGAGCCGGCGGAAGTCGCGCATGGCGGCCTGGCGGATGCCGCGCCGTTCCTGGGTGCCGGCGCGGGCTTCGAGCAGCTGCTGCTCCAGCTCCAGGTCCTCGCCCGGACCCAGCTGATCGAGGGCCAGATTGAGCTCGTACAGGGCGCGCTCGTAATCGGGCGGCACCGCCTCCAGGCGCGCCTGCGCCGTGGCCAGCAGCTCGCGCGGCCGCTGGGTGCGGGCCCGGTCGAGCAAGCGGCCGACGGCAAAGGTCGCCAGCAGCGCCAGCAGGGCGAGCAGCCAGGTGGAGCGGTTCATGGGGGAATCGATCAGGATAGGCCAGGGGCGCCTCCGACGGAGGCTCTGGAACGCGCCGCGCGGCCAGGGTCCCAGGGGCGGCGACGCCCGGCGGGCTGCGGGCAGCCGCCCGGCCGGGCGGGCCGCTCGCGCCGGCCCCGGTCCGGTTCTGCAGCGGCCGGTCCGTCGCCGGAGGCCGCGGACGCCGGCGGGTGCGCAGCGCTCGAGCCGGCGCTGGACTAGGCGGCGGGTCGCCC
>JBIKLM010000165.1:0-8717 GCA_044359835.1 Planctomycetota bacterium | reverse complement strand
GAAGAACTGCCACCACAGACCCCACCAGGCCCCCAAGGCCGCAAAAACGGCCAGGAGCCCCAGGCCGACCCAGTCCGCGGGCGCCAGCTCGAGGCCGATGGGCGTCGGTGTTTGGAGCGCGTGGAGCCAGAGCAGCATGGGCGGGACGTCGGACGGTCACTGGAGCCCGGCCGGAGCTGCGTCCTATCCTAGGAGGCCAGAGGCCGCCTGCGGCTCCGCCCATTGAACGACTCCCATCCCATCGACCGCGGCCTGACCCTGCTGTCCGATTTGATCCGCCAGCGGCCGGCTCTCGAGGCCGAGCGCCTGGCCAGCCTCGCGGAGTTCTTCCCCGGCGGGCGGCCCCCCGAGGCCGCGCTGGAGCGCGCCCAGGCGGAGGGGCGCCACCTCGAGTGGTTCCTTTTCGAGCGCAGCAGCGCTGCGCTGGGGGACCTGCCGATCTTCGCTTTGGAAGGGGATCTGGAGACCGCCCTGGGGGCCGAGGGGCCCGCGGTGGCTCTGGCGCTGCGGACCTCGCGCTCCGGGCTGTTTCGGGTGCAGACGGTGGTGCCCGGCGAAGGCCTTTGGCTCGAGGACCTCGCCAGCCGGGGCGCCCTGCCGATCGCCGAGGCGGAAGCCAGCCACGACCTGTCCGAGGGGGACCTGCTGTGCGGACGTTTGTATCCGCTGGGGGACGAGCGCTACCGGCTTTCGCCGGCCATGGCGGTGTTCCGCGACCCGGCGCTCGCCCAGGCCCTCGAGAGCGACCTCGAGCGCCTGCGGAGCCGCCGGCGCGGGACCCTGCGGATCGCGCAGGGCGAGCTCGAACGCATGTTCTTCGCCGCGCCCCAAGCGGCCGGGACGGGCGGTTCAGACGCTCCCGCCCCGAACGCTCCGGCGGCCGCGGCCCTCGCTCCGGTCGCTGAACCCGCGGCCCGGCAGGTGCGCGCAGAGCTGCTCGAGTTGCTCGGCGCAGGCGGCGGCGCCGGACAAGCGGGCCTGGGCCCGGAGCGGGCCGCGGCGCTGCTCGAGGCCTTCGAGGTCGAGGCTCGCCGTGGCGAGCGCGCCTCGGCCGCAGGGGCCCTCGGCGAATTGCTCGATGCGGTCGCCTTCCACAGCCAGGTCGACATCGAGCGCGTGCGCCGCCTGTGCATCGAACACTGGAATGCGCTCTTGGCCGAGCCGGCCGGGGCCCCGCCCGGCCGGCCCGCGGCACCCGCGGAATCGCTCGCTGCCCCCGCGGCGCGGCCGCGGACCGGGTTGGCGGCCTTCCAGCGCTTCGCCCGCGAGCGCGCGGGGCCGGCGGGCGAGGGCGCCGACCGGGACAGCGCCCAGCGCGCGCTTTCGGCCTTCGATGCGGGGCGCGCCCGCGGCGAGGATCTGGAGGCGCTGTTCGGCCAGCTCGAAAAGGATCTGGGCCTCGAGGGCGAGGGGGAAGAGGACCTCTCCGCCAGCCCCGATTTCCCCGGGGTCATCGGCGCTCTGGTCGAGGAATTCCAATGGGAGCGGCGCGCCGAGGGCGACCGAGCCGGCGCCGATGCGGACGGGCCGCTGCTCGCGGCCCTGGCCCAGGAACTCGCCGAAATCGGCATCCTCGAGGAACTCGACGGGGCGCGTCTGGCTCATTTCGCGGTGCGCACCGCGCTGGCGCCGGGCTCCAGCGTGGATCCGATGCCGGCCCTGACGCGCTTCGCGCAATGGATCGAGTCCCAGCACGGCCATGGCCTGTGGACCGATTTCGAGCGCACGGCGCAGGCGCTTTCCCGCGACCTGCCGCGCCTGGCCCGGGCCCAGCGCCTGCTCGAAACCAGCGGCGGAACCCCGCCCAGCCCCGGCCTGGGCCTGCGCGAGGAGCTGCTGCACACCTCCCTAGAATTCGGCGAGCGCCTGGGGATCCGCGACGACGACGGCCGCTTCGTGCCCCTCGACCTGCCCGCCGAGCTGGCGGCCGAGCTGCGCCCCGGCGACCGCGCCCAGATCCGCTGGCATCGCGGCCAGCCCCGCGTGGCAGGCCTGCTGGCCCCGCTCGAAAGCTGAAAGGCTGAGAAAAAGATCGCTCGGGCTCTGCCTCCAAGCTACCGGACCAACCCGTCGAATGCCGTTGGGCCACCATCCGGTGGCCACACAGGCGTTGATCGTCGCTGCGCGCCGCTCTTGAGCCACTCACCGTCAGCGAGGAAGCGGGACAGCGCGGGATCTGGGCGGGTTTCAGAGCAAGCGCCAGGGCATCTGCACCTCGGTGACCAATTGGTCGAAACTCTGCACGGTGCTGGGATCGACCAGGTATTGCTCGCGGATCGGACCGTCCAGAACCCAGCCGCGGGTGCGCAGGGTGTCGAACATGGCCGGGTAGCTCTGCGGCACATCCGGGTAGGGGCCTGCGATGCGGGCATAGACCACGTTGGCCGAGGGCAGCAGGTCGAAGCCGAGCGGCGCGGCGACGGGCACCAGGCGCGAGACCGGCAGACACAGGCGCGAGCGCAGCTCCTCCTGCGGGGTGCGCGCGGGATCGTCGTAGAACAGCGCGAAGGGCGGCCCGGCCACGGCCAGGTTTTGGGCGCGGACCTGCTCGAGCAGCTGGGTCAGGAAACGGCCGGTTTCGCGGTAATCGCCCAGCAGTTCCAAGAACACGTAGGGCTGATCGAGGGTCTGCTTCCATTGCACGACCACCTCGCGGTGCGGCGCCAGGGAGACCGGCACGTCGGCCACGGCCGGAAGCTCGGCGCGCGGGGACATGGACTGGCAGCCCGCGAGCGAAAGCAGCAGGGGCAGGGCGGGCCAGAGGGACCGGGCAGGGGCGCGGCCGCTGCGGGCGACCTCGGGGTAGGAAGGGATTTCCGGAGGCATGGGCCTCCCATCGAATCCTGTGGCCCGGGGCCTGAGTCCGCGGACGGGCTCGTCCCTGGCCTGCGACGGCGCCCGGGCGGGGCTCTCGGGGATCCTTGGCCGCGGGATGGCGTCGGCGGAGGTCCTGGCCGGGCTGCTGGTGCCTGCGGGGTAACGGGTGGCCAGGGCTTCCGCAGACCCCGTTGGCCTGTCTCCCGGCGAGGCGCGGCGCCTTGCACCGGGTCAGCCGGTGTGTCGGCGGGTGGGGGCTTGGGACGGGGAGTCCGGGGGGCGTCGGCGGGACCCCTGGGATCCCGGTCCCGAGCGCATGCATCGGGGCGCGGCATCGAGTACGGCACGCGGCCAGGCCGGCAACGGGGCGGCCTGTCGCGCGGAGGGCCTTCGAGTCGAGCCCGCTGGGATCGGAACGGCACGGCATGAGCACTGGGCGTGGCCGCGCCCTTCGGGTCGCTGGCAGCCGAGCAGGCAGCGCGGCGGCTTGCCGGGCCTGTTGGAGACCGTTGGATCTGAAGCAGGGCCTGGACCGCGGCGATCCAGAGAAACGGCCATCCCGATGCCAGGCATGGGGATATAACGTCTGATAATCTCCGTTATGTAATGTGTGTGGGGGGCGCAACCCAAGCCCCGGGGCAATGCTCCCGGATCAGCGCGAAACGGCGACCGCGCCCGCCCCGACCCGAGCGCTTTGGGGACCCCCGCTCGGTCCGCGAGCTTCTTCGCCGGGCCCCGCTCGCTACCCTGGCGCCCTTCCCTGGAGCCGGCCCTTGAGCGACAAGAAGTACTGTTTCTTCAACAAGCAGCGCCCCTGCGATCTGACCTGCAAGGCGGCCTTCGAGGTCGACGACCCGGTCGACAACGTGGACTGCTACTTCGTTTGGCTTTCCTACCACGCCGGCGAGACCCTGTTCGAGTTGAAGCGCGTGCTCGACTCGGTGCGCGGCTCGGGGCCCTCCATGGGCGGCCCCGGAGGGCCCCTGGGCGGATTCGGCGGCTACCCGGGCAGCCCCAAGAACCCGCCCAAGGGACCCTCGGAGAATTGACCGGCGTGCGCCGGTCGCGGCGCTCCCAGCCTCTGCGGCCGCCGGATGGCGGCCCAAAGGCATGCTGACAGGCTGCTCTGACTGCTCGGGCGTAGCCCGAGTCGTTTTTTTCTCAGCCTGTCAGAGGCTGGGAAAAAATCGGCGCGCAGCGACGATCCCGGCCTCTGTGGCCGCCGGATGGCGGCCAAAAGGCATGCTGGCAGGCTGGTCTGACCGCTCGGGCGTAGCCCGAGACGATTTTTTCTCAGCCTGTCAGCGCCGAGGGCCCGGCAGGCGGTACCAGGCCGGGCCATCTTCGAGGGGCCTGTCCAGGTCCAGCCCGGCCAGGATCGGCTGCCCCGCGGAAAGGCCCCCGCAGGGCCAGTCGACCACGATCAACCCCGCGGGCGGCACGGAGACGTTGTCGGCTTGCCCGAGGGGCAAACCCAGGGCCCGGGCTGCCGTGCAGCGCAGCACCCAGCCATGGGCCACCAAGGCGGCCTGGGGCAGTTCGGCCCCGAGGGCCCGGGCCGCGGCCGCCGCTCGCAGGGCCAGGGCTTCCAGGGCCGGCGCCACGCGGGCCCACAGGTCCTCGAGGCTCTCGCCGTTCGGCGGACGCTGGCGCTCCGGATCGCGTCGCCACAGGCTCCAGCCGCCACCCTGGGCGTCGACCTCCGCCGGCTGCATGCCGGCCCAATCACCCCGCGAGATCTCGCGCAGCCGCACGTCGACCTCAGGCTCCAGGCTGCGGCCGGCGGCGATGCACTGCGCCCCGAACCGAGCCCGGCTCAGATCGGAGCAAGCCAGGGCATGCAGCGGCACCGGCCGCAGGCGCTCGGCCAGCTCCCGGGCTTCGGCTTCCCCCTGTGGATCGAGGGGAACGTCCAGATCGCCGTACAGGCGTCCACGCCAGGTCGGGACCACGCTGCCGTGTCGTGCCAAGTAGATTCGAATGGGAGGGCTGCCCATGATCCCGTTGATCCTATGAACCGGATCGGATCCCGAGCCCCGACCCCTGCGCGTTGCCCGCGCTTGGGTTCAGAGGCCGCCCGCCAGTAGAGTGCCCGCTTCGGCCGAAGCGCGCGCCCGCTCCGAGGCGCCCGTCGGCCTCGCCCGGCCCGGACCCCCCTGCCCGGCGCCGGCTCGACCCGACCGTGCTCCCTCCACACCAACGCGATGCTCCGCTGGCTCGCCACATTCCTGGCCTCGTCGATCGG
The DNA here is from genome assembly GCA_044359835.1 of Planctomycetota bacterium. GTDB lineage: Bacteria > Planctomycetota > UBA1135 > UBA1135 > JBIKLM01. The sequence goes on along the minus strand of JBIKLM010000165.1, from coordinate 3,655 downwards.
AAAGAAGGCTGTGACCGCGCTGACCGGCCTCCTGCTGGTCGGCTTCGCCGTCGGGCACCTCGCCGGCAACCTGCTGCTGCTCAAGGGCGATCAGGGCAGGGCCTTCGAGGTCTATGCCCAGAAGCTGCACGACCTGGGGCCCCTTTTGCTGGTGGCCGAGCTCGGCCTGCTGGCCCTGTTCGGCGGGCACATCGCCCTGGCGCTGCGCGCCACCCTGCTGAACCGCGCGGCCCGCAAGAGCCCCTACGCCATGTCCCCGGGCCACGGCGGACGCACCCTGGCTTCGGCCACCATGCCGCTGACCGGGTCGTTCCTGCTCCTGTTCCTGGTGGTGCACCTCTTGAACTTCCGCTTCGACGCGGACTTCAAGGCGCGCTTCAGCGCCGGCCGGGAGGGCGCCGGAGCCGCCGAGCAGGTGCTCGATTCCATGGGCCAGCCCCTGCTGGCCGCGCTGTACCTGCTGGCCTTCCTGGCCCTCGGACTGCATCTCAGCCACGGCATCCAGAGCGCCCTGCAGACCCTGGGCGCCCACCATCCGCGCTACACCCCGGTGATCAAGCGCTTCGGCTGGGGCCTCGCCGGGCTCCTGGCCCTCGGATTCAGCGCCATCGGCGTCTATGCCTTGAGCCGCGCCTGACCAACCCAGACCAGGGATCGAAGCCCGCCTCCGCGCGTCGATCCCCCGCCGCAGACCCTCGACCGGCCGCCCGCGGCCGAACTCCTCAAGACCCATGGCGACCGCGATCCAGAACGCCCGCCTCGACTCCAAGGCCCCCACCGGCGACATCGCCACGCGCTGGGACCGGCACCGCTTCGATCTCAAGCTGGTGGCTCCGGCCAACCGCCGCAAGTTCAAGATCCTGGTGGTCGGCACCGGCCTGGCGGGGGCCTCGGCCAGCGCCACCTTGGCCGAACTCGGCTACCAGGTGACCTCCCTGTGCATCCACGGCTCGCCGCGGCGCGCGCATTCGATCGCGGCCCAGGGCGGCATCAACGCGGCCAAGAACTACCAGAACGACGGCGATAGCGTCTATCGGCTGTTCTACGACACCGTCAAGGGCGGCGACTTCCGGGCGCGCGAGTCGAACGTCTACCGCCTGGCCCAGGTCTCGACCGGCATCATCGACCAGTGCGTGGCCCAGGGCGTGCCTTTCGCGCGGGAATACGGGGGCACGCTGGCCAACCGCTCCTTCGGGGGCGCGCAGGTCAGCCGCACCTTCTACGCCCGCGGCCAGACCGGCCAGCAGCTGCTGCTGGGGGCCTACCAGGCCATGATGCGCCAGGCCCAGGGCGGTCGCTTGACGGTGCTCGGCAACCGCGAGATGCTCGACGTGGTGGTGATCGACGGCGTGTGCAGGGGCCTGATCGCGAGGGATTTGGTCACCGGCGCCCTCGAGCGCCACGCGGCGGACGCGGTGCTGCTGTGCACCGGCGGCTACGGCAACGTGTTCTTCCTCTCGACCAACGCCAAGAAGTCGAACGTCACGGCCGCCTGGCGGGCCTACAAGCGCGGCGCCTTCTTCGCCAATCCCTGCTTCACCCAGATCCACCCGACCTGCATCCCGGTCAGCGGCGACTACCAGTCCAAGCTGACCCTGATGAGCGAGAGTTTGCGCAACGATGCGCGCGTGTGGGTGCCCAAGCAGGCCAAGGACCAGCGCTCGCCCGACCAGATCCCCGAGGACGCGCGCGACTACTTCCTCGAGCGCCGGTATCCGAGCTTCGGCAACCTGGTGCCCCGCGACGTGGCATCCCGGGCCGCCAAGGAACGCTGCGACGCCGGTTTCGGCGTGGGCGAGACCGGCATGTCGGTCTACCTCGACTTCCGCGACGCGATCCAGCGCGACGGCGCCGACAGGATCCGCGGCAAGTACGGCAACCTGTTCCAGATGTACGAGCGCATCTCCGGGGAGGACCCCTACCGGGTCCCGATGCGCATCTACCCGGCGGTGCACTACACGATGGGCGGCCTGTGGGTCGACTACAACCTGGAGACCACCATCCCGGGTCTGTTCGCCCTGGGCGAAGCCAATTTCTCGGATCACGGCGCGAACCGGCTGGGCGCCTCGGCGCTGATGCAGGGCTTGGCCGACGGCTATTTCGTGATCCCGGCCACCCTGCCCGCGCACCTGGCCGGGCGGAGCCTGCCCAAGGTGACCACCGAACACCCGGCCTTCGCCGAGGCCGAGGGCGCGGTCAAGGCCCAGGTCGATCGCCTGCTGTCGATCAAGGGCAAGCGGCCGGTCGATTGGATCCACCGCCAGCTCGGGCTGGTGATGTGGAACCAGTGCGGCATGGCCCGCAATGCCGCCGGACTGCGCCAAGCCAAGGCGAAGATCCGCGAGCTGCGCGAGCTGTTCTGGAGCGAGGTCGCCATCACCGGCAGCGCTCGGGACCTCAACATGGAGCTCGAGAAGGCTGGCCGCCTGGCCGACTTCCTCGAATTCGCCGAGCTGTTCGCCGAGGACGCGCTCGTGCGCGAGGAGTCCTGCGGCGGTCACTTCCGCGAGGAGCACCAGACCGCCGAGGGCGAGGCGCTGCGCGACGACGAGCGCTTCTGCCACGTGGCGGCTTGGCAGTTCCAAGGCGAAGGCCGTCCGGCCGCCCGGCACGCGGAAGCGCTCGAGTTCGAGTACGTCAAGCTGACCCAGCGCAGCTACAAGTGACCGCCGCCCCAGGGCCCGCGCGACCGAGCAAGCCTCGCCGATCGCTCGGACCCTGGCTCCACACCGCCCGCCGGCGCCGCCTCCCCCACCGGCTGCGGCGCCTTTCGGCCCCCCACCGCACTCCCCCACCGCTCCCCAGAGTCGCGGGCTTGACCCGCACGACGCGATGAGCACCGCCTCGACAGCCCAGCCGGGCCACAGCCAGGCCACCCCCGGCCACGACCGACTCAGCCTGACCCTCAGGGTCTGGCGGCAGAAGAGCCGCGGGGCGCCCGGATTCCTCGAGACCCATCAGCTCGAGGACCTCTCGCCGCACATGTCCTTCCTGGAGATGCTGGACGTGCTCAACGATCGCTTGGTCCAGCAGGGCCAGGAGCCGATCGTTTTCGACCACGACTGCCGCGAGGGCATCTGCGGCAGCTGCGGAGTGATGATCAACGGCAAGGCCCACGGGCCGGACGAGGAGACCGCGACCTGCCAGCTGCACCTGCGACGCTTCCGCTCCGGAGAGGTCCTGACGGTCGAGCCCTGGCGCGCCAGCGCCTTCCCGGTGCTCAAGGATCTGATGGTCGATCGCTCGGCCTTCGACCGGGTCCTGCAGGCCGGGGGCTACGTCTCGGTCAACACCGGCAATGCGCCGGAGTCCAACGCCATGCCCGTCGCCCCGGCGGAGGCCGAGTTGGCCATGGACGCCGCCGCCTGCATCGGCTGCGGGGCCTGCGTGGCGGCCTGCCCGAACGGATCGGCGATGCTGTTCGTCTCGGCCAAGGTCTCGCACCTCGGGCACCTGCCCCAGGGGCAGCCGGAGCGGGACAAGCGCGTGCTGGCCATGGTCGCGGCGATGGACGCGGAGGGCTTTGGCAATTGCTCGAACCATTACGAATGCTCCGCGGCCTGCCCCAAGAGCATCGGCGTCGAGCACATCGCCCGCCTGAACCGCGACTACCTGGGCGCCAGCCTGCGCAGCCGCGGGGCCGAGAAGGCCCGCG
>JBIKLM010000164.1:0-8744 GCA_044359835.1 Planctomycetota bacterium | reverse complement strand
GCGGAAAAGGCCGTTGACGCGCTCGACGGGAGCGGGGCGGCCGTCGATCGTGCAGCTCCAGCCCGGGAAGTACATCTCGGCCAGGCACAACAGCGCGTCCCCGTCCACGGAGACATCGAGGGCGATGTGGTCGTTGCCGCGGGAGATCTCGCGCAGGGCGCCGCTCGACATCGGGCGCTCCAGGCGGAACTCGCCGTCGTAGGCGGCCGAAAGCGCCGGGTCCCAGGGCTCGCCGCGGGCCAGGCTGGCGCGCAGTTCGCTGGTCGGCAGCGCCTTGGCGACCAGGCGCGCGTTGGGCAGCGCCTCGAGGGCCGCGTAGATGAAGCATTCCGCGAAGTTTGGCGCGCTGCCGTCCGGCGCGGCCACCAAACGGAAACCCGCGCACTCGGCGGGTTCCTTGAGCACCAGATGGTTGACGCCGAACAGCCGGAAGGGGCCGCTCGACAGGCGCACCCCGCGCACGTTCCAGCCGAGCAGCCCCTGCACGCCCGGCTCGAGGCACAGGGCGCGGAACTCGTTGTAGGCGTGCGGATCGAGCCCGTCGTAGCCGTCCAGGGCGCGCAGGCCGCGCACCATGCCGGTGCAGGGCGGGAACACGCCGGGATCGCTGAAAAAACGCCCGCTGCCCTGGTGCTGCGCCAGGTACGCCTCGGTGGCGGTCAGCGGGAAGACCTCGGCCGCCGGCACGGCGGGATTCATGCCGCGCGCGAACCACAGGCCCCCGGCGGCGGCCAGGCACAGGAGCGGAATCCGCTGCCAGCGCAGCGCCAGCAAGAGCACCGCCGCGGTCAAGCCCCACAGCCAGGGGCCCGCGCCGGAACGCTGAAGGGCGCGCGCGACCCGCGCGCTGGCCCCGCGGCGCACGATCGGCTCGAGCTGGCCCTCGGGGTACAGCAGCAGGTCGAAGGCCCACAGCCCCGGGCCGAGGCGGCTGGTCTGCAGGTAGTTGCTGCGGAAAAAGCGCGCGCCGGGCGGTGCCCGCGCCAGATCCTGTGGGTCGAGCGGCGCCTGATAGAGCTCGAGCGGCAATTCGAACGAACCGCCCTGCTCGGTGGGCGCGCCGGGCACGCCGGGCGGCTCGAGGCGCTCGACCCGCAGGGCGGCGCGTAGCTCCGGCAAGCCCGGCGACAGCCAGCCTTCGAAGGGCGCCGAGGGGCCCTCGAGGCGCGCCGGCGGCAGGTGCAGGAAGCCCACCAGCTCGTCGGCCTCCGGGGTCGCCGAGGCAGGCGCGCCGGGGCCTCCCGCCGCGGGCCACAGCAGCACCCACAGGCCCAGGCCGGCGAGGGTCAGACCGGCGGCCCGGCGCGCCGTGGCCCCGGCGCGCTCGAGGGCCTCGCCGGCCAGCAGGGAGAGCATCAGGCTCGAGACCGCCGCCAGGCGCACGGTGGCCCCCAGGCCCACCAGAGGCAAGCGCTGCTTGAGCTCGAGCAGCCCCGGCGTGCGCAGCACGAGCAACAGCGCCAGGGCGCCGGTCAGGAGCACCAGGCGCCGGCGGCGGAGGCGCGCGGGCCCCGCCTCGAACAGTCCCGAGAGGGCCAAGCCGAGCACCGGCGCCGAGAGCCAGGCGCTGGCCTCCTCCAGATAGGTGCCGGGGCCGCGATAGCCGCCGGCGCCCGAACGCCCGAAGAGGTCCGGGAACAGGGTCAGGACGGCCCCTTCGGGCAGCCCGCGCCGCGCCAGCAGCGCGAAGAGCCCGAGGATCAGCGCGGCCAGGCCGACCGAGCGGCGCCAGCCGCCCTGCGGGGCGCCGGCGCCCTCGGGCGGCAGGCGCCAGAGCAGCGTGCCGACCAGCAACAGCGCGCCGAGGACCAGGAAATCGGGCCGGCCCGCGGCCACCAGCGCCCGGCGCACCACCTGCGCCGAGCTGTGCTCCAGGTACTCGAGGAAGGGCCACCAGCCCGGCGCCGCCAGCAGCACCCCCGCGGCCAGGGACAGCAGCGCCCGGCCGCCGGCGCGGCGGTCCTCCGCGAACACCGCCAGGGCCCACAGCCCGGCCGCGGCGCCGACGTAGAAGGAGGTCTCCGGATGGCCGGCGAGGATCATGGCCGCGCTGCCGAGCGCGGTGGCCAGGGAGGCGCTCCCGGGCCGCGGGCCCTTCTGGCTCTCGACCGCCAGCAGCAGCCAGGGCAGGAACGGCGTGACGTGCCCGAGGGCGCTGCCGAGCCACAGCACCAGGTACCCGCCGAGGCCGAAGCCGAGTCCCGCCAGGGCCGCGCCCGGCGCCCCGAGGCCGAGCCGCCGCGCCAGCCAATAGGCGCCGAATCCGGCGGCCCACAGGCGCAGCAGGGCGGACAGGAACAGGCCGACCCACAGGCCGCGCTCGCCCCACAGGGCCTGCAGCGGCCACAGGGCCAGCACCTGCGGATCGAGCACGCCGAGCTGCGGATTGCCGAGCGCCGGCGCACCCGCGAAGATCAGCGGGTTCCAGAGCGGCAGATCGCCGCGCGAGAGGCTCTCCAGGAGCCAGCGGCGCCCCGGGTAGAACACCACGCCCTGATCGGAGAGGTCCGGATTGCGGGGGCGCTCGGCCTCGCTCTCGATCGCCAGGCTCCAGGGCGCCGCGCTGGTGGCCGTGTCCGGCGCCAGCAGGGAGCTCTGCCCCAAACCGAGCAGGCCGTCCAGCAGGGCCAGGGCCGCCAGCAGCAGCGCGGCCGCCGCCGCCCGGAGGAGCTCGCCGCGGGAGGGCTCGCGGCGGGGGCCGGTGTCCGGAAGCGGTTCGGGAGCGGTCGGATCGGTCACTCGGGGTTCGGATCGCTCGGCCGGTCGGGCAGTATATCGCCCCATGCCCCCCCCGCCCGCGGAGGCGCCCCGCTCCGAGCCGGCCCCCCCCGAGCTCAGCCTGGTGCTGCCGATCTACAACGAGGAGCTGGTCCTCGAGCGCTCCTTGGCCACGATCGTGGCCTTCGCGGAGCGCCTGGGGCGCGCTTTCGAGCTGGTTTGCGTCGACGACGGCTCGCGGGACAAGAGCGCCGCGATCCTGGCCCAGGCCGCCCGCCGGGACGGCCGCATCCGGGCCCTGTCCCACGCCAAGAACCAAGGCAAGGGCGCCGCGGTGCGCACCGGCATGCTGGCCGCCCGGGGCCAGCTCCTGTTCTTCATGGACGCGGACCTGTCGACGCCCCTCGAAGAGCTGAACGGCTTCATCGGCGCCCTCGAGGCGGGCTACGACGTGGTGCTCGGCAACCGCCGCATCGCCGGCGCGAGCGTCGAGCGGCGCCAGCCCTGGCTGCGCGAGACCCTGGGCAAGGGCTTCACCTTCCTGACCCAGCGGCTGCTCGCGCCCGGGATCCAGGACTTCACCTGCGGCTTCAAGGGCTTCCGGCGCGCCGCGGCCCGGGCGATCTTCGCGCGCTCGACCCTGGACGGCTGGGCCTTCGATGCCGAGCTGGTGGTGATCGCCCAGGTCCAGGGCCACCGCCTGCTGCAGTTGCCGGTGCGCTGGCGCCACGAGGACGACACCAAGGTCCGCCTGGTTTCGGCCGTGCTGGGCTCGGCCGCCGAGCTGGTCCAGATCCTGCTGAACCGCCTGCGCGGCCGCTACCGCCTGCCCGACTAGCCCCCCATGTTCCGCGAACACCATGTCACGGTCGTGATCCCGGCCTACAACGAGGAAGCGACCATCGCGCAGGTGGTGGCCGGCTTCAAGGCCGTGCCCTGCGTCGACCGCGTGCTGGTGGTCGACAACAACTGCCGCGATCGGACCGCGGAGCTGGCCCGCGGCGCCGGCGCCGAGGTGATCAGCGAAGCGAAGCCGGGCTATGGCTCGGCGCTCAAGGCCGGCATGGACCACGCCGCGGCGAACGGCGGCGAGATCCTGGTGCTGACCGAAGCGGACGGCTCGTTCTGGGCCGAGGACGTCTGGAAGCTGCTGATCTACATGCCGGACTGCCGCATGGTCCTGGGCACACGCACCACGCGCCAGATGGTCGGCCAGGGCGCCAACATGGACACCAAGCTGCGCTGGGGCAACGTGGCCATGGCCAAGCTGCTCGAGCTCTTCTGGTACTGGCCCTTCGAGCCGCGCCTGACCGACGTGGGCTGCACCTACCGCGCCCTGTGGGCCGACACCTGGCGCCAGATCCGCGAGCGCACCTCCGAGCCCGGGCCCGCCTTCTCGCCGGAGATGATCTGCGCGGCCTATCAGGTCGGCCTGCGGGTGATCGAGATCCCGGTGCACTACGGCGCGCGCCTGGGCGGCACCTCGAAGCACTCGGAGTCCTTCCGCAAGGTGGCCAAGACCGCCCTGATGATGTTCCGCACGATCTGCCGCAAGCGCTTCCTGGGCTAGGCCCGCGGGCTGCGGCCAAGGCACCGACACGCCCCGCGGTGTGGCCGGGGCGCTGGGCGAGGCCCGCGGGGGGCCGACCCTCGCCCTGGAGCCCCGGTCGGGGCTGCGCCACTCGGCGTCGCCGCCCTCCGCGCGGCCGCTGCGGGAATCCGATTGTACGAGTCGTGTAAAAGCGGATTGCCGCCCCGCCGGCCGCGGGTTACCACAGGCAGGGCCCTTGGTAAGCCTTCTGGGCTGCGCCCCCACGTTGCCAGCTCGGCGCTCTCCACGGACGCGCCCCGGCGCCTGTCCGGCGCCCGCTCCCGAATTCCAAATCCCCCGCCAGGTCTGAGCTCCCGATGGTCAGCGAATCCCGAGGCTGGAGCGGCCGTGTGCTGGTGGTCGAGGACGAGGAGCCCCTGGCGCTCGGTGTCGTCGACGCGATCCGCCACGCCGGGCATGAAGCCGAAGCGGTCTTCGACGGCCCGGCGGCCCTGCGCGCCCTGCAGAGCGGCCGCTACGACCTGGTGGTGCTCGATCTGATGCTGCCCAAGCTGAGCGGGCTGGACGTCTTGCAGCGCCTGCGCGCCACCGACCAGGAGACGCGTGTGCTGATCCTCTCGGCGCTTTCGAGGGAAGAGGACCTGGTGCGCGGCCTGCAGCTCGGGGCGGACGACTACATGCCCAAGCCCTTCAGCGCCCGCGAGCTGGTGGCGCGCATCGAGGCCCAGTTCCGGCGGCGCCTCGCCGACACCCCCTACCCGCACCGCCTCGACGTGGGCGGCGGAGTCGAGATCGATCTGCTCAGGCTCGAGGTGCGGCGCGGCAATGCGGTGTTGTCCCTGACGCCCCGCGAGGGCGACATCCTGGGTTATCTCCTGCGCCACAAGGACCGCGTCGTGACCCGCGAGGACCTCCTGACCGAGGTCTGGCAATACCGCAACGCCCAGGTCGAGACGCGCACCGTCGACATCCACATCGCCGGCCTGCGCCGCAAGATCGAACCCGACTCCGACGGCCCCATCCTGATCCAGACCGTGCGCGGCAAGGGCTATCGCTGGTCGGGCCGGTGACAGGCTGAGAAGCAATCGACTCGGGCTCCGCCCGAGCCGTCACACCAGCCTGTCAGCATGCCTTTGGGCCGCCATCCGGCGGCAAAAAGGCGGAAACGCCCCCGCGCGCCGCTGGCTCCGGGGCTCCGAGAGCCCGGCCAGCGGCCGGTATCCAGGTGGGCTGCCCCAGGGGCGACGGGCCGGAATTCCGTGATTCGCTCGGTCCGCCTCCGGTCGGCATCGCGCCAGGACGCACCCGCCCGGGCGGCTTTTCGGGCACACTGGACGGCGGATGGCTGTGCGACTGCCGCGCCCCTCGCCCCTGACTTGGTATGGGCTGTTGCTGGTGCTGCCCGCGATGCTCTTGGGCGCGCTGGTTTGGGTGCAGATCGCCCGCGACCATTCGCGCGCTTTGGAGGGGCTGCCGGCGCGGGCGGAGCGCGCCGCGCAGCTGTTCGGACAGACGTTGCGGGCGCGCGTGGAGGCGCTGCTGGCGGAGGAGAGCCGGCGCGCGTTCACCGATTTTGCTGCCTGGGTGGCCGCGGACCGCAGCGATCCCGCCGCGGGCGCCGAGCGCCTGGCGCCCTCGCCGTTGGTGGGCGGGCCCGCCACGCCGCCGGTGCTGGGTTGGTTCGGGGGCCGGGTGGGCTCGACGGAGGTGGGCTTCGCCAGCAGGCCGGGCGCCAAAGCGGAGCAGGCGACGGCCTCGAGCGCCGCCTTCGCGGGGCTGCTCGAGCGCTACGAGCGCCTCTCCTCCCTGGAGCGGCTGGGGCTGTCGGCGTTCCGGCCGGGAGCCGTCAACCACCGCGACCTGGGGCTGGTGCTGCTGCAGAGCTTGCAGCCGGGGGACCCCGAGCTGGCCCAGCGCATGCAGCGGGCGCCGGCGGCGGAGTTGCGCGCGGTGAGCGCCCTGGTGCAGGTCGGCGACCCGCTGCTCGAGCTGGTCACAGACCCCGCCGGGCAAAGCCACCTGTTCGCTTGGCGCCGGGTGACCGTCGAGCGGCTCGGCCTCGACGAGCTCGGCTTCGAGCCTCCGGCGCCGCTGACGGCCTGGCCTCAGACCCTGGCACCCCTGCTGCAGGCCACCGAACTCGACCTGTCTTGGCTGCTCGAGCAGCTGCCGGAAGCCTTGGCCCGCGAGCAACTCGAACCCGGGGAAGCCCTGTTCCGGGCCGGCGCAGCCATCGATCCCTCGCGCTATCCGGCCCAGAGCGCGCTCGACCTGTTCGCGTTGCTGCCCTTCCGCAGCGGCGCTCGCCCGGAGTCGCCGGCCGGACGCCTGGTGATCGCCATCGACCAGGAGCCGCTGCTGCGCACCCATCGGGCCCAGATGTGGAGTTTCCTCGGGCTGACCCTGCTGCTGTTCTCGGCCCTGGCGGTCGGCCTGTCGCTGCTGATCACGGACGTGCGCCGCAAGCTCGAGCGCGCCGAAAAGATGGACAACTTCGTGTCCGCCGTGACCCACGAGCTGCGCACGCCGCTCTCGACGATCGCGCTGCACACCGAGATGCTGCTCGACGGCTACGCGACCACGCCCGAGCGCACCGAGCAGTACCTGCGCCGGGTGGATTCGGAAACCCGGCGGCTCTCGGGGCTGGTCGAGGGCGTGCTCGAGAAGAGCGCCCTCTCGCGCCGGCGCGCTGGACCCCTGGAAGCGCGCAGCAGCCTCGGCGACCTGAACCAAGCCGTGATCGCGCTGCAGCCGGCGCTGCTGCGGCCGGGGCAACAAGACCTGGTCTTCGAGCTGGCCCCGGGCCTGCCGGCGGTGCGGCTGTCCCCCGAGGCCTTGGCCAGCATCCTGATCAACCTGGTGGAGAACGCGCGCAAGTACGCGCCGGTCAAACCCGGCGGCGAGCCGATCCTGGTGCGCACCGCGGCCGAGGAGGGCGGCGCGCTGCTCGAAGTGCTCGACCGGGGGCCTGGCATCCCCGAAGAAGAGCGCGGAAAAGTTTTCGAGGCATTTTATCGGATCGGGAACGAGCGCACACGGCGAGCGCGCGGCACCGGCCTCGGCCTGCACCTGGTGGATCTGCAGGCCAAGAGCCTGGGGGGCCGGGTCGAGCTCCTGGGCCGGCCCGGCGGCGGCGCCTGGTTCCGCCTGCATCTGCGGGCCTTCTGAAGGCCTCCTGCGCGGGCGCCCGGGAATCGTGCTGCCCGGCTGCACGGCGCCGCGGACCGCCCCGCGCTGCCGCCTGCTCCGGCCAGCGCGCCCGGAGCCTCGACACGGCCCGCCCCCGCGGACGCCCCGGGGCAGACATTAACCATCCGGGCGCGGGGCAAGCCGGCGAGGCTGGGCTAAGATTGCCCATCCCTAGCCGCCCCTAGGGGCCTCGCGCGAGCCGCAACCCGCCGCCAGTCCCCCCTCTCCCGGCTCCATGCAACCGGCTGCCCACGCATCTCCCACGCCCACCCCGGCCCAGAGTTCCGCCTCGTCCGCCGACGGCTCCCGCCACATCGTGATCCTGGGCGCCGGCCTGGCTGGCCTGTCGGCCGCCTACGAGCTCTCCAAGGTCGGTGTGCGCTGCACCGTGGTCGAGCGCGAGGACTATGAAGGCGGCATGGCCTGCTCCTGGCCCAAGGAAGGCTTCTGGCTCGACCACGGCCCGCACCGCTTCCACAGCCGGGACGAAGAGCTGATCCGGCACATCTACGAGGTGCTCGACAACGAGGTGGTGATCCGCGACCGCCTCTCGCGCATCTACATGCAGGGCAAGTTCTTCGACTACCCGCTCAAGGCGATGAACGTCTTGAAGAGCCTGCCCACGCCGCTGCTGCTGCGCGCGATCTACGACTACGTCTGGATCCGCGGGGTCCAGATGTTCAAGACGATCCCGGACGACAATTTCGAGAACTGGGTCATCAAGCGCTTCGGCAAGACGCTCTACCGGCTGTTCTTCGGGACCTACACCTCGAAGGCCTGGAAGATGCCCTGCACGCAGATCTCGGCCGACTGGGCCAGCCAGCGCATCAGCCAGGCGAACCTGTGGGACACGATCATCAAGACCCTGAACCCGCCGCGCGAAGGCGAGGTGCGCAGCTTGGTGAGCGAGTTCTGGTACCCCAAGCACGGCGGCATCGGGCAGATCGGCCGCAAGTACGCCGAGAAGATCCGCGCCATGGGCAACCAGGTGCTGCTCGAGACCCCCGTCGAGCGCATCGAGGTCGAGGGCGACCTGGCCAAGCGCGTGGTGTGCCGCCGCAAGGACGGCAGCGAGCTGGTGCTCGAATGCGACGAGGTGCTGAACACGATCCCGCTGAGCCGCGTGCTGGAGACCCTGCGCCCGGCGATCGGCCCGGACGTGACCCAGTCGATCTCCAAGCTGCGCTACATCGGCATCGTGTTCGTGTACCTCGAGATCCAGAAGGCGACCCTCTCGCCGGACCACTGGGTCTACCTGCCGGAGAAGAACCTCACGATCCACAGG
>JBIKLM010000163.1:0-8777 GCA_044359835.1 Planctomycetota bacterium | reverse complement strand
GGGGTCCCACCCGCGGCGCCAGCTCGCGCGGGTCGGCCGCCGGGCGGCTGACCGGCAAACAACAGCCGTGCCGCCAGCGCGGGCCATCCAGGCGGAGCGAAACCCCATACAGCGCACCTTAGTCGGGCGCTGCGCCCCGGCAACCCTCGCGCCGCGGCCGCCTCACTTGTCGAACACGTTGGTTTCGCCCGGGGTGATGCGGTGTTCGACCTCCTCGACGCTCAGGTCGAGGTTCTCGAGGTCGAGCTTGGGCTTGGGCCCGGGGGGCGCCGCCGGCGGGCTGGCCTGCTTGTCTTGGGTCGGGGGCTTGGGGCGGGGCTCTTGTTGGCTCATGGGGCGGTGCGTTTCGTGGGGAGCGTGTTGGCGGGGGCCGAGCTGGGCAGGGACGCGTTGCGGGGATCCGAACCGGGGGTCGTCGCCAGCGCTGCCCGGGCGGCGCTGGGGCGGCGGGCCGTCGAGGGGCGGGGCTGGGCTCAGCCCCTCGCCTGCAGGGCCGTGCGCGGGGCGCCTTCGCCGGTCAGCAGACCGAGCTGGAACAGCTTGGCGCCGAATTCGAGCAGGCGCGCCTCGGCCGGGGCCGAGAGCGGGCCGTGGGCTTCGAGCAGGGCGCCCAGGCTGCCCGCCTCGGCGATGGCCTCCAGGGTCCGGCGGCCGTCGGGGGTCAGCTCGACGAATTCGGCGAAACCGCCCTGGGCGTAAGCCAGGAAGGTCTGCGTCACGGGCACCGCCGGCAGGGATTCCATGGCGGTGCGGCGCGCGCCCTCCACGAAGCGGCCGGTCAAGAAATCGGGACGGATGGCCCGCGCCAGGGGATGGGCCAGGGTGCGCGCCACCTGGTTGTAGCTGTGCGAGAGGGCGCGCACCGAGAGCCCGCTGCGCGCCGAAAGCCGCAGCAGGCGCTGGCGGTCCTCGGGGGCTTGGGCGGCGATGCGCCGCCGGGCGCTGCGCTGGCTGCACAGGGCCACGAACTGGTCCGGGGTGATGTCGCGGGCCAGGTGCAGGAAGTAGTGACTCTTCTGCATGAAGTAATACAGGTTGTCGCCAGAGAAGATCGGCAGGTTGGCGCGCAGGCCGGCCATCATCTCCTCGAACATCTCCGCGGCTTCGGCCTGGGTCATGCCCTGTGCGGCCAGATAATCGTGGTAGAGCTGCAGGTCCGCGCCGGGGTCGCTGAGCACCTGGATGCCGAAGGACTCGGCTTCGCGGTAGGTCTTGGCGACCTCGTCGATGTGGAAGGTCTGCAGGGAAACCTCGCGCACCACGTCCTTGTTCTCCACCAGGAAGGCCAGGGTCGCGCGGGCCTCCTCGCGGGTCTCCGTGGGGAACCCGACCATGGCGTAGAAGGTCACGCTGATGCCGGCCTGGGCGCAATTGCGCGCCACCTCCAGGGTCGATTTGAGGCTCTGGCCCTTCTGCATCAGCTTGAGCAGGCGCGGCGTGGCCGTTTCGAAGCCGAACAGGAGCTTGCGGCAGCCGGCGCGGTACAGGCGCCGGGCGCCCTCCAAGTCGTAGGCCTTGGGCTCGACCCGCGCGTCGCACCACCAGCGGATGTCGGCCTGCCGATCGATCAGCTCCTGGGGCAGGTCCTTGATCATGCCCGGGGGCATGCAATCGGTGATGAAGTTGAACTCGCTGGCGCCGTAGCGCTCTTTGAGGGCCAGGACCTGCGAGACGATGTGCTTGGCCGAGCGCGTGCGGTAGCCGGGCCCGATCACGGTGGGCAGGGTGCAGAAAGCGCACTCGCCGTAATAGCAGCCCCGGTTGATGTCGTAGGGCAGCACGATGCGCGGGCTGAAGTATTTCTCGAAGGGCAGTCCGTCGAAGTCCGGGATCGGCGCGTCGTCGAGTTTGATCGGATGGCCGAGCGGGTTCAGCTCCCCGGGCAATCCGGGATTGGCGCGGTCGAACCAGCCCAGAGAGCCGATCTGGCCCAGGGGCTCTCCGCGCTCGAGGGCTTGGGCTAGGGCCAGCAGGGGCGCTTCGCCCTCGTAGAAGATGATCGAATCGAGGCATTCGGCGAAGCGCGGCACGGCCAGCAGCTTCTTGCCGATGTAGGCCAGGAAGCCGCCGCCGGCGGTCACGTGGCAATCGGGCAGGTGCTGCTTGATCAAGCGGCCGAGGGTCAGCGCCGGGATCAGCTGGCTGCCGTAGATGATCGACAGTCCGACCAGGCGCGGCCGTTCGGCCAGGAGCCGGGGCAGCAGCGTGGTCTCGAAATGCTCGATGAACGGATTCTGCTCCCGGTCGAGGGTCGCCGCCAACACGTCCGCCGAGCGGTCGTTGGCGTAGGCCATGGCGAAGTTGTGCGGCGTCAGCTGGGTCGGGAACCAGGCCGCCGAGACCAGCCGCAGCCCGTGGTAGAGCGTGCGGATCGCCGGGATGTAGCGCTCGGTGTCGTAGAAGGCCGAGCCGCGCACGACCGCCTTGGCCGCGTCGATACCGGCGATCAGGGCCGGCGCCGCCACGGCCGCTTCGGCGGCGGCGCGGAAGGCTTCCTGTTCTCCGAACGGCAACGGCCGGGCGGGATCGAAGCGCTCGAGCGGCAGGCGCGCGGCGACGCGCTCGGCGGCGAAGCGCAGGTACTCGGGCGTCAGGAAACGATCGTAGGCTTCGATGCTGGCATCGATCAGGCCCACGTCCCGATAGCCGTTGGCCACCAGGAAGGCCTTGAGGCAGGGCAGCGCCAGGTAGGGCTGGGTGAAGTGCCCCTGGGGCGGGAAGATCAGGCGGATCGGGAATCCTGCTTGGGCGATCACGGGCGTGGCGGGCGAGCGGTGGAGGGGAAGGGTGGATGGGAGCCGCGGCAGCGGCGGGTCAGGGCCGTTCGGCGGCGGCGGGCAGCGGCGCCTCGACCAGGCCGCGGCGCAGCAGGTCCGGGAGCGCGGCGGACAGGCCCGGCAGCTCGGTCTCGAGCTCGTCCAGGCTCCGTCCGTCCAGGCGTGCGAGCAGCTGCGCCAAGCCCTCGCCCAGCGCTAGGCTGCGCACGCCCTTCGGACCGGCCTGCACGAGCAGCCAGCGCGGCTCGGCGGGCGGCGTCTGGAAGGGCTCGGCCGTGGGCGCATCCAGGGCGCGCTGCAAAGCGCTCGGATCGACCGGCAGCCGGAGCAACTGGCCGCGGGGTCGCAGGCAGCGTACGGCGCTGGGGGCGCTGGCGCGCGCCGCCTCGCGCAGCCGAGCCTGTTCCCACTCGAAAACCGCGCCGACCAGCCCCTCGCCCGCGCCGGCCACCTCGGCGGCCAGGCTGCGGCCCGCCGCGGCGAACCCGCGGAACCAGGGCAAGAGCGGGCCGCCATGGCGCCGCACGAGCAGCGCCACGGTCTTGGGGTAGCGCTCGAGCAGCGGCGCGAGCTCGGTCGAGATCCGATGGAGCTCGCGCAGGCGCTCGACGCCGCCCGGCAGGCCGGTCAACAGCGCAAAGGTCGAGAACAGGTCCGGATGGGCCGCGATCAGCTCGCGCTCCGGGCCGGTCAGCCCGGCGCCCAGGGCCATGTCCGGCGGGATGCCCTCGACCGGCCGCGCATCGGCGCCGTGGCTCTCGCCGAGGCCGCAGCCAGGCTGCGGGTTGACCAGGTGGAACGAGAGGTGCACCCCGCCCAGCAGGCTGGCGCGCAGGGCCAGCTCGAGGGTCCCTTCTAGCGCGGCGTCGTCCTCGCCGGGCAGCCCCAAGATCAGCGACAGGATCGGCACGATGCCCCGCGCGAGCACGGCGCGCAGACGCTCGAGCGCCGGGAAGTCCGCGGCCATGCGCTTGTGGTTCAGGTTGCGCACGGCCCCATCGGCGGATTCGATGCCGAACAGGACCCGATAGCAGCCCGCCGCCGCGAGGGCCTCCAGGAGCTCGTCGTCGAGGTGGTCGAGCCGCGCGCGGATCTCGAAGGGCACGCGCACGCCGCGCTCCTGCAGCCGGCGGCAGAGCTCGAGCGCGTGGCGCCGGTCCGCGCCGAACAGGTCGTGGCACAGGTAGGCCGAGCGCCCGCCGGGCATGCCGGCCACCGCTGCGATCTCGTCCACCAGGCGCTCGACCGGCAGCGGCCGCGAGCGACGGCCCCAAAAGCGACCGATGGTGCAGAACGAGCAGTCGTAGACGCAGCCCCGGCCGGAATCGATCGGCACCAGCCCGTCGGCGGCGCCGGTGATGGCCTTGTACTCCGCGATCGAGGGTAGAAGATCGAAGGCGTAGGGCGGCAGCGTCGAGAGGTCTTCGATCGGCCGGCGGTCCGGGCCGCGCACGGGGCACCCCGTGCCATCGCGCAGGGTCGTCCCGGGCAACCCGAGGGGCTGGCGGCCGGAAAGCCAGGCCGCGAGCAGCTCCGCAAGGGTCCCTTCGCCCTCGCCGCGCACGATCCCGTCCAAGGCCGCGAAGCGCTCCAGCAACGGCACGTCGATACCGGTCGTTCCCGGGCCGCCCAGGAGCAGGCGGATGGCCGGCGCTCTGCGGCGCACCTCGCTCGCGATGGCCAGCGCGATCGGCAGGGTCGCGCCCATCACCGAGAGCCCGAGCACCGCGGGCCCGCGTGCGGTCAGGCGTTCCGCCGCCGCCGCCGCCAGGCGATCGTCCGCTGGCAGACGGCCCGCGGCCAGCTCGTGGGCCAGGTCGCACAGCTCGACCCGATGTCCCGACGCCCGCAAGGCACCTCCCAGGCGCAACAGCCCCGGGGGCGGCATGGAGTAGCCGAAGGTGTCCGCGTGGGGGGCGGATGCGATCAGGATCTCGGGGTTCGGCATGCGCCGCCCCGGCCACACCGGCGCTTCCCAGAATCAGCGAAGCGGCGGCCTGGGCCTGGGAACGGGCGCGAGTCTAGCTTGCGCGGCAGGGACCCGCACGGGGTGCCCTGCTACTCTCCGATCGATTGGACCGTCCCGCCGCGGCGCGCGCCCGGCGGCCCCCGCCGTCGTTTTCAGAGCCCATGCAAAGCCCCTCGCCCTCCGTGCGGCAGATCGCCGCACGCGCCTCCCTGGCCCTCGCCGCCGCCCTGGCCGGCGCTTGCAGCAGCGGAGGCGGCGGCCTTGGCAGCTTCGAGATCGCCACCAGCCGCTACACCTTCACCAGCCCGGGCATCCTGGCGGCCGACGGCCGCTGGGCGCTGGTCAACGCCCCCGAAGCCAGCGCGCTGGGGGGCACCGACCTCAATGAAGACGGCGACCAGACGGATGCCGTCACGATCGCCCTCGATCTGGGCAGCGGCAACGAGTTCGTCTCCGGGGTGGCCGCGACCGCCGGCTACGTGTTCAACAACCAGGTCTTCCTGGTGGTCGACGAGTCCCTGGACAACGACCAAAACGGCAACAGCATCGACGAGATCGTGTTGCTCAGCTGGACGCCCGGACCGGAGGCCCCGGACTTCGTGGCCGTGCTCGACCCGGACGAGGTTCCGGTGGCCTCCGCGGGGCGCCTGTGGTTCGTGGTCCCGACTGCCCCGACCCTGCCGGACGAGACCAGCCTGCGCTTCATCACCGCCAGCAGCCCGACCACGATCGTGACCGTGTTCGCCGAAGCCGGCACCACGGGCTCGGTGCGTCCGAGCCTGCTGGGCGAGGAGGTCGGGATGCTGTTCCTGACCCTCGACGAGACCGTCAACGGCAACCAAAACGGCGACGGCGATGCGACCGACAGCTCCGTGCTGGCCCTGGTCGAAGCCGGCGCCACCACGCCGCGCTTGGTCTCCGTCCAGCGCGCGATCGTGCCCACCGGCCGGCCGGTGCGGGCGCGCCTGATCACCACCGGCCAGTGGAACGTGGCCTTCCTGGTCGACGAGGCCCAACAGGGCCAGAACCTCAACGGCAGCGTGCCTTTCCCGCTGGTTTGCTCCAGCGGGCCCGACACCGACCAGACCGACTCGGTGCTGCACGTGCTGCGCTGGGAAGCCGGCGACCTCGCCACCGCGACCAATCCGCCGCTCAACTCCCAACTGCCCGGCGCCGCCAACGCGCAAGCCAACCGGATCCTCTTGAGCAGCGACCACGTCGCCCTGCTGTCCCAGGAGGGCGCCTACGGCAGCGGCCAGGGCTGCGACCTCAACGCGGACGGCGACTTCACCGACCTGGTGCTGCGCTGGGCGCCGCTCTCCGATCCGGATTCCCCCGAGTCCGCTTCGACCCTGCTGCGGCAGGTGGACTTCAATGTCCCCGGCGGCGCCCTGGGGGCGATCGAGCTGGGCGATCGTTTCGTGATCGCCTCGCCGCGCACCGTGGTCGTCGATGGGGCCCCGGTCAACGCCAGCTTCCTGGCCTGGGCCGAGCCGGGCATCTCCGCCACCTACCAGGACAGCTTCTTCGACCCCGACGACGCCAACCAGCAGGACCCGCTGGTCATCGCTCCGGATTTCCTGAGCGATCTGGCCAGCGTCGGCCGCAACCCCTGCACGTTGCTCGAGCAGAGCGTCGGTCTCAACCTCAACGCAGGCTGCACGGCCGTGCTGAAGGACAACGACGAAACCGACAGCCTGCCCGCCTGGCTGCGCTATGACGCGCAGGATGACGCGCTGATCATCGCTGGCTTGGGCTGGGCGCTCCAGGCGCTGAACGGCGGCGTGGTTATCCGCAGCGGCACGGCCTTCTTCCGGGTCAGCGAGAACGCCGACAACTTCGACTGGAACGACGACGGGGACGAATCCGATTTCGTGCTCTTCCGCTCGCCGGTGACCGCCTGCGCGCCGACCAACATGGGCACGCTCAACAACCTGCCCGGCACGCCTTCGATCTACGGAGGCAGCGCGGTGGGGGGCGTTTTCTTCGCCAGCGAGACCGCCCAGAATTCGGACCTCAACGGCGACGGCGTGATCTCCGGCCTGGCGGCGCGCTTCTTCCCGTTCTGAGGCCAACAGCCTGCCGCTCGGGCCTGGCCCGAGCGGCGGGGCCCGGCATCGCCTGCCGTGGGCCCGCGGTCGGACGAACCCGCGCTGGGGCGGGTGTGTACCCCGCGGCGAGTTCGGCTTCAGGCTTGCGAGGTGCCGGTCGGGCGGAGCCCAAGTGGCGCGGCGCGCCCTGAACCCGCGCCGGCCGGCCATGACCGCGCGGACAGATCGGGGACGAGCCCGCGCCGGCGATCGCTCGGGCCAGCACCTCGCCCGGTTGTGGGGCGCCTCGAAGCCAGCGCTTTCGTGACGGCTTCCCCAGGCGCCGCATTCGCGGGCGAAAGGGTCTGGAGGGGCCGCGCAGGCGCTGCTCAGGGATCCAGCGCGGGGCCCTCGGCGCACAGCTCCGCGGCGCGCTGGCACAGGTCGAAGCGCTGGGCCCGGTCCGCGAGGGTCGGCAGCAGCCGCCGGAGGCCGAAGCCCGCGGTGCGTGCCAGGTCGAGGCGCAGCAGGCGATCGACCAGCTCCGGCGCGCTGCCCAGTTCCCCGGCGGCCAGGCGCAGCAGGCGCTCCAGTTCGAGGCTGCCCTCGTGCCCGGACCCGATCTGGTCGTAGGCCTCGAGCAGCTCGATGCGCGGGAACAGGCTGCCGCCGTCCATGGTTTCGTCGGCCCGCGAAAGGGCCTCCGCCCGGGCGGTCGAATCCCCGCGGGCGCCGCGCACCATGGCCAGGGTCAGCTCGATCGCTTGGGCCAGGGCCGTGTCCGCGCCCGCCAGGGGCGGAGCCAGCTCCCCGTGGCCGCGCTCCGCCATCAGGCGCGCCAGCTCGAGGCAATGCTGCCGATCCCAGCGCCCGGGTGCCGCCGCCCGCGCCAGGGCCTCCTGGGAGTTGCCGGCTTCGAACAGCCCGGCGAGCACCTTCAGCTCGAGCTCGCGCCGCGCCGCCTGTTGCCCGGCCGCCTCCAGGCTCTTCAGGCATTCCTCGGCCAGATCCAAGCGGCCGGTGGCCGCCGCCGCCAGGCCCGCGGCCAGGAGCCCTTCCGGAGAGCGCAGGCGCACCAGGATCTCGCGGGCCCGTTCGAGGGCGCGCACCTCGTCGCCGTCGGCCAGGTCGAAGCGCAGCAGCCCGAGCTCGATCTCCTGGGTCTCTGCGTCGTCGCCGAGCGGCGGCAGGGACTGCATCGCAGCCTGGTGGGAGCGCGCCGCCGACGAGTCCCCGGCCCGCACCGCGGCCAAGCACAGCCGCTTGGAGAGCGCGTAGGCGCGCGCGCCCGAGAGACCCTCCCGGCGCAGGTCGTACCACAGGCGCTCCGCCTCGGGCCGCCGCCCGTTGAGGGCTGCTTCCAGGGCGAACAGGTAGCGGCGCTCGAAGTCCGGCAGGGGCTCGAGCAAGCGCGGGCCGAAGTCGCGCGCGAGCTGGTCCTGCAGCCGGCCGCAGGCCTCCAAGCGGCCCGTGCGGGCCAGGGCGTCGCGGGTCCAGGCAGCCAGCAGCTCGAGCTTGCCGGCGCTGCGGGCCGCGCCGAACTCCGCGCTGCGGCTCTGCGCGAAGTCCCCGGCTTGCTCCCACTCCTGGCGCGCGAGCAGCGCCGTCAGGATCGCTTCGTAGGAGGTCAGGCGCTCGGCGGGATTGGAGCTTTCTTCGGCCAGGGCCTGGGCGGCCTCGAGGCGGTCGCTGCCGGCCAGCAGGGACACGCAGCGCAGGCGGCGCTGATTGCGGGCTTCGCGCGGCAGGCTCGGCCACTCTTCGAGCAGGCTGTCGAGCCAGGGTCCCGTGGTGTAGTCGAGGTCCGCCTCGCGGCTCTCCGGCGTGCTGCCACCGGAGGCTTCTCCCAGCGCGGCGGTCACGTCGTGCTGGATCACGCTGCGGCCCACGGTCTGTGCGCCGCTTCCGAGCGGCGGCAGCAGGAGCAGGGCGGCGAAGGCCTGGATCAGGGGGCGGGGCATGGCGGCGGGGGGCTGGGGACCCTGGGGGCATCGGCCGGGG
>JBIKLM010000162.1:0-8823 GCA_044359835.1 Planctomycetota bacterium | reverse complement strand
GCCGATTTTTTCCCGGCCTCTGACAGGCTGAGAAAAAATCGTCTCGGGCTGCGCCCGAGCAGTCACACCAGCCTGTCAGCATGCCTTTGGGCCGCCATCCGGCGGCCGCAGAGGCTGGGATCGTCGCTGCGCGCCGATTTTTTCCCAGCCTCTGACAGCAGGCGGCGCAACAACACCTCCGGCCGCTCGCCCGGCCGCTCGCCATGACCCATCGCCTTGGGCTGCTCGTTGCCCTCACCGCCGCTTGCCTGGTGGCCTTGACCCTGGTTCTGTGGCGCACGTCGCCGGCGCTGGAACCGGGAGCGGAGCCGGGTCCCGCGCCGGCCGCCTCCGCGGAAGCGCGCTCCGCAGCGCCGCTCGAGCAGAGCCCGGCGGCCCTGCTCGAGGCCCAGCGGGCTCCCGCGGCGGAGTCCAGCAACGATTCCGCGAGCGCAGCGCCGCCCGCCGCGGCCGCCGCCGAGCTGGTGCTGCAGCTGCGCGCGGACCCCTTCGTCCTGCGCATTCCCCTGCGCAGCGACCTGGATGGCTGGGCCGCTGCGGGCCTTGGGTCCATGTTGAGCTGCGTGGGCGCCGGCCCTTCGTCGGCCGATTCGTTCGGGCTCGAGCACGGCGCCGGCGGGCCCCGCCTGGTGTGCGCGGGCCCGGGGCCCTTCGAGGTCGACATCCGCTGGCCGGGTTTCGTGCCCGTGCGCGGCAGTTTCGACGCCGCTGAACTGCTGGCGCTCAGCGGCCAGCGCGCCGATGCGGATCGGACCGCCAGCGCGGCGTCGCTTCCGGCGGGCGCCGTCCGCAGCGAGGCTGCCGCTGCACAGGGTGGCCCGGACCACGCTGCTCCCACGGCCATCGAACTCCGGCTGCAGCCCGCGGCGGCCCTGCGCCTGACCTGCGCGGATCCGGAGGATCCCGCGGGGGTGCGGATCGGCTATCGCTCGACCCACGCGCGCCTCGGCTGGGCCCTGCTCGCGGCGCCGGCGGGGCGCTGGTCCGAGCGGACCCTGCCGGTGCCGAGCGGTCCAGGCGAATTGTGGGCCGAGCTGCAGGACGGCCGGCGCGCCGTGGCCCGCGTGCCGGACCTCGCCGCCGGCCAGGTGCTCGAGCTCGACCTCCAGTTCTCCGAAGGCAGCGCCGGATTCGTGACGCTGTACGAAACCCCCAGCGGCCGGCCGCTCGAGCGGGGCAAAGCCTTCCTCGCCAATCCGCAGGGACCGGCAGACCCCAACGTCGAGATCCGGGGCCTTTCCAGCGGCATCGAGCTGTTTCCCGGGGGCGTTCTCCAGCTGCCGAACCTGAGCCCGCGCACGGCCGATCTGGCCATCGTCGACAGCTCCTGCGGGCTGGTGCACTACATCGATCTGCTCTGGCCGGCCGACGCAGGCCAGAGCTTCGGTGTGCCCGCCCCGGGCGGTCTGCGAGGCGAGCTGCGGGGCGCGGGGGGGGTGCCGGCCGGGTTGGTGGTGCGCGCCCGGCGCCCCAACGACCTCGTCTTCGATCCGGTTTTCCCCTCGTCGCTGAACCTCTTCGAGCAACAGCTGCCGATCCCGACCGCGGTCGTCGATGCGGAGCGGCATTTCGCTTTCGAGCGCCTGGCGAGCGGCGCTTGGAACCTCTCCCTGGAATTCGACAAGCCGGGGAGCGCCGGAGGCCTCGAGAGCCCCCTGGGGGTCGTGCAGATCGACTCCGATCAGATCGCGCAGGCGACTTTCGAGCTCCCAGACCTGCCCGATGCGGCCCTCGAGATCGAATTTCGGTTGGACGGGCAACCCGGCGCCGGCCAGACCCTGGAGCTCAAGCCCGTGGAGAGCGCTGCGAATCCCGACGCGGCGCGGGCCCAGGGCGTCAAGCGCCGCCCTGTGACCACCGACGGCGAAGGCCGGGCCCAGGTCCAGCTCCTGCCTCCCGGGCGCTACGAGCTGAGCTTTGCCGGGATCTCCCTGGCCGAATTCGAGCTGGGCCGGGGGGAGACGCGCCGCGTGAGCCTCTCGGCGGAGTACGGCGGCCTGTTGATGACCCTGGTCAGCCCCGCGGGCGAGGTGCTCAGCGGTCAGCGGGTCAGGCTGCGCCGCCGGGGCTCCCAGACCTTCCGGTCGCAGACCAGCGACGGACTCGGGCGGGTCTATCTGCGCACGCTCGCGGGACCCCATGAGGCGGCGCTGTTCGCGGCGCCTGCCGGTGGCTCCGATACAAGCCACCGCGAGGGCCCCGCCAGCCCGTTCGAATTGTTGCCCGGGGAGCGCGAGCTGACCTTGGTGGTTTCGCCGCCCTGAAGGAAGCGGCGTCCGGACCCGCCCCGGCGGCGCTTCAGGGCGCGCCCGGGGGCTCGCCGGAGAGGATCCAGTCTTCGAGCAGCACCAGGGCGGCGAAGGAGTCGCGCAGGCGGCGGCGCTCGGGCTCGCTGAGGCCCAGGTCCACCAGGCGCTCCTGGGCCGCTTTGGTGGTCAGGCGCTCGTCGTAGAGGCGCACGTCGAGGCCCGGGAAGCTGGCCTTGAGCGCCGCGGCCAGCTGGCGCGAGCGCGCGCTCTGGCCGCCCTCGCGGCCGTCCATGTGGATCGGCAGGCCGATCAGCAGCACCTCGATGTCGCGCTCGGCCAGCAGGCGCCGCAGATGGGCGTCGAAGGCCGGGCTGGGCCAGCGCGCGCGCAGGGGCGCCAGGGGCTGGCGCGCGATGCGCAGGGCGTCGGTCGATGCGAAGCCGTGCTTTTCGGTGCCGAGGTCGATGGCCAGCACGCCGGCGCGCCGGCGCGGAGCCGCGGGAGCGCTCACAGGAACTCGGCGCCGCCCGGCGCGGCGCCCAGGCGCTCGACGATGCGCTTGACGTCCTGGGCCCGTTCGCGGCTGCAGACCAGGGTCACGCGGCCGCTGCGCACCACCACCAGGTCCTGGACGCCGACCAGCGCGATCAGGTCGTCGCCTTCGCTGTAGACCACGTTGCCGCGCGATTCCTCGGCGATCAGCTTGGCCAGGGGGCCCAGGGCCTTGTAGTTGCCGCCGGCATCCGGATGGCCGATCTCGGCCAGGGCCGACCAGGAGCCCACGTCGTTCCAGCGATAGTCGATGCGCAGCGTGCGCACGTTTTCGGCCTTCTCGAAGATCGCCACGTCGATCGGCACGCTCTCGACGCGCCCGTAGGCCGCGGCCAGGCGCGCCGGATCCCCGACCACCGGCTCGAGCGCCGCCAGGATGCCCGGGGCGTGGCGCCGGAAGGCCGCCAGGATCGCCTCGGCCGTGAAGGCGAAGATGCCCGCGTTCCAGAGGAAACGCCCGGTTTCGAGGAAGGCCTCGGCGCGGGCCCGATCGGGCTTTTCGACGAAGCGCTTGACCGCATGCACGGCCTGACCCTGCAGGACCGCCAAGGCGTCGCCGAGCTCGATGTAGCCGTAACCCGTGGCGGGGGAAGTGGGCTGGATGCCGAAGGTCACCAGCGTGCCGTGGGCGCGGGCCTCCTCCAGACCGGCGGCCAGGGTCGCGCGGAAGCGCTCCGCCGGCTCGATCACGTGGTCCGCGGGCAGCACGAACAGACCCGCCTGCGGATCGCGCCGAGCGACCTCCAGGGCCGCCAGGGCGGTGCAAGCCGCCGTGTTGCGTCCGGTCGGCTCGGCGATCAGGTTGCCGCGCGGCAGCTCGGGCAGGCAGGCTTCCACCGCCGCGCGCTGCTCCTCCGTGGTCACCACCAGCACGCGTTCGAGCGGCACCAGCCCGGAGAGGCGCGCGGCGGTCTGGGTCAGCATGGGCGCGTCCCCGGCGATCGGCAGGTACTGCTTGGGGCGTGCGCGGCGGCTGGCGGGCCAGAAGCGGGTGCCGGTGCCGCCGGCCATGATGATCGCCCAGGTCTGGCCCGGAGCGACGGGGGGGTGGGGGGCCATGGCGCCGATCCTAGCGCGGCCCCGGGAGGCGGCCCAACGGCATCCGGCGAGCCGCGCGGCGCGTTCTGGCGCGGCTCCTGGCGAGCCCTGCGCCGCGGGTCGGAGCCGGGCGACCGATCGACCGCAGCGCCGCCTGGGGAACCGCGCGGACCGTGAAGCGATCGGCCGGCTCCGATGCGAACCTCGAAGCCCGTGGAGGCCGGGCCGCAGCCGCGGGGATGGCGCGGCAGTCCGCGCGACTCGGGCTGGCGCCGAGGCGCTCTTGGGGCGGCCCTCAGAAGCGCTCGGGCAGCCCGCGCGGCGGGGGCGGCGCGGGCCGCGGCAAGCGCTCCGGCTCGCTGCCGAACAGGCGCGTCAGGATGTTCTGCAGGCGCACCTCGGGGCGCGCCATGTCGCCGCTGATGCGCAGCGTCACCACGCGATCCTGGAAGAAATAGAACAGGCGCGAAAGCAAGCCCAGGCGGTCCACCAGCGCGTAGCTCAGGGTGTAGGTCTGGTCGAGGCGCCCGTCGAGGTCCAGGCGGCCGCCGCCGACCAGATTGAACAGCGGGCTGTGGGCCACGGCCTGGTCGAGGCGCAGGCTGCCGCGCTCGAGGTGGAAGCGCGTGCGCATCCAGTCGAAGGTCGCGGTGGCATCGAAGCCCAGCACGCCAAACAGCTCGCGGATCACGGGCACGGACCAGAGCCGCGCGTTGAACAGGCGCAGGCTGCCGTCGCCCTGCCAGGAGAGGGGCGCTGCGGGCTCGCCGGAGAGGCGCAGCTCGAGATCCAGCTCGCCCCGGTTGTCGATCTGGCCCGGGAACAGCTCGCGCAGCAACTCGCGCACCGAAGCGCCCTCGAGCTCGAGGGCCAGCTCCAGGGGGTAACCGGAGGTCAGGTCGAGCTGCAGCAAAGTGCCCTGCCCGCCGCGGCTCGACAGGGCGCCGCTGCAGAACTGCCCGCTGACGTCGCTGAGCTGCAGGCGGCCGTCGCTGTAGGTCAGCACCCCGGCCAGGTTCGAGATCGACCGGTCGGCGATCGAGCCGTAGAGCTCGCTGATCTCGGCGAAGCCCCGCAGGCGCCCTTCGGAGAAGATCATCTGCCCGAGCAGCAGCCGCGCCGACGCGAAGCGCAGCGGCACGCCGACTTCGAGGTAGACGTCGTGGGGCACCAGGGGCCCCGACAGGCTGGCCTCCAGGTTGCCCGCTCGGTCGCGCTCGGCGCGGAATTCGGCGCCCAGGATGTCCAGGGTGCCGCGCCAGCGCGAGCCCTCGAACAGGCTGTCGAGCTGCTCGGGCGACAGCCAGGCGGAGAGGTGTTCCGCATCGAGGGGCAGGTCCGTGACCCACAGCTGGCCGCTGGCGCGCGCGGCGCCGCCTGCGTCCGGCGGCACCAGCTCGAGGTCCTTGAGCACGACCGGAGTGCGCTCGAGGCGACCCTCGAGCAACTCGCCGCTCAGGCCGCGGCGCGAAAGGCTGAGGCGCCCGTTCAGGGCGTCGAGTTCGAAGCGTTCCTGGGCCAGGCGGCTGTGGCGCAGCCACAGGGTGGCCTCGGGCGGCCGATCGGGCGCCAGATCGGCGCGCAGGTCGAAGCGCCCGCCGAGGGGCGGGGGACCGGAGTCTGGCGCGAGGCCCGCCAGCTCCGCCAGGGCCGGGTCGCTGAGGGACGCGCCGTCCCAGCACAGATCGAGTTCGAGCCCGGGGGCCAGGCGCGCCTCGGCCAGCAGGGATCCGCGGCCCGCGGGCGCGCTGGCGAAGCGCGCTGCGAGGCGCGGCCGTGAGGGCGGCGATTCGGCGGGATCCCGGGGGGCGTCGGAGCGCGGGGTCTCGCGCTCCACGCGGGCGCTGCCGGCCCAGACCAGCGGCGCGAGCTGCCCGAGGCCGCCGAGCACGAGGTCCTTGGTTTCGAGCGCCAGGCGCTCGTGCACCGCAGCACCGGGGTTTTCGGTGCGCTCGAGGCGCGCCGAAAGGCGCCCGCTGGGCGCGATCTCAGCCAGGGAATCCTGGGCTTCCGGCTCGCGGGCCAGCGCCAGGTCGAAGGCCGGCGAGGGCAGCTGCAGGGCGTCGACCTCGAGCGCCAGCCGGCGCCAATCCCGGCTGCCTTCGGGCAGGCGCTCCTGGCGCAGGCCGAGTCGGAACCCGAGCTCGGTCTCCGGCTGCTCTGCGAGCCGTCCGCGCGCGGCCAGGGCCAGTCCGGCCTCGCGCCCCGCGCGCTCGCCCGGCCGGGGGTCCCGCGGGAAGGCGCCCGTGGTGTAGCGCAGCGCCAGCACTCCGCTGGCCTCGGCGAAGGGCGCGGGCAGCTCGCGCGCCCGCCCGCTGACGCCGCGGAAGCTGGCGTCGACCTGGATGCCGACTCCGGAAGCCTGGCGGGTGCCGTCCAGGCGCACCACCGCGCTGGCCTCGCCCGCATCCAGCTCGAGGAAGCGCTCCAGTTCGAAGCCAGCCCCCAGGCCAGCCAGGCCTTCGAACAGCTCCGGCCCGACCGCCAGGCTCGGCACCTCGAGGCGCAGCAGCACGCGCGGGTCGCGCCGCAGGCCGCGCTCCGCCGGCAGGCGCGAGCCGATCCAGCCGTTGCCCAGGACGACCCCGCTGGCGTGCCGGGCCTGAACCCCGATCAGGGCCAGTTCGAAGCCGCGACCGGTGCGCGGCTCGACGCCCAGCAGCACGCGGCCTTCGAGTTCGCGCGCGCGCAGCGGGAAGCCGTGGCGTTCGCCGGAGTCCTCCGGCCAGCCGACGTAGCGCAGGCTCATGCGCCGGTCGGGCTCGAATTGGATCGCCAGCCGATCGATGCGGGGGGCGGCGAGCCCCTCCAGGCGCGCAGCGCCGAGGGCTCGAACCTCGCCGCCTGGATCGAGCCCTTGGAAGGCGTTGGCGAGTTCGCGGCCGATGCGCTCGAGCCCGCGTTCGTTCAGGCGGCGCGCGAGATCGAGCCCGAATTCGGCCCCCACGGGCAGGCTCGGGGTCTCGAATTCGATCCGCCAGGCCCCCGGATCCACCGGGCCGCTGCGCTCGGCCTCGACCGTCAGCGCGAGCGGCAGCCGCTGCTCCGCGAGGCGGCCCAGCAGGCGCGCCTCCGACCAGGCGCTGAGGGTCTCGATCCGCGCGCCGATCCCCGCTGCGGCCAGGTCGAAATCGAGGCCCTCGAGCCGCACCTCGCCGTCCTCGTAGACGGCGCTGGCGTCCGAGAGCCGGCCCTGGCCCTCGACCTGCCAGGCCGCGCCGCTGCCGCTGGCGGACAGGCGCGCCGCGACGCGGCCGCCCGTCCAGGACAGGGCGCTCCCAGGCCGGGAGCCGAGCAGCGTCTCCGGCCAGAGCGGCTCCGCCGCGAGATCCGCGAGGCGGCTTTCCAGCGACCAGGCGCCGGCGCCGTCCCACTCGAAGCGCAGCAGGGCCCGGCCCGCGCCTTGGGCGGCTGCGAAGCGCAGGCCACCGCTGCCGCCGGTCTGTGCGGGCCAGGGGCGGCGCGCCGCGTACAGGTCGACCCGCCCGAGCTCGCGCGCGCCATCCAACAGGCGCAGCTCGCGCAAGGACAGGCCGAAGCCCAGCGGCGCCCGGCGGCTCGGCTCCGGCTCGCGCGGGGCCTCCGGCCGCAGCCGGCTCCAAGCGGGCACCAGATGGAGCGCGCCGCCGCGGGCCGACAGGGCCGCCCCGCCCGGCAGGGCGCGCAGGTCCAGGCCCTCGAGCTCGAGCAGCCGGATCTCGCCATCGGGCGTCGAAAGGGCCAGCCGTTCGCAGGTCAGGCGCGGCGGGAACAGCCCGAGGCGCACCCGGCTGGGCTCGACCCGGCCGCCCAGGCGTTCCGAGAGCGCCGCCAGCGTCGCGCGCAGGGGCACGTCCAAAGCGCCGAGGCGCGAGAGCAGCACCGCCAGCAGGAGCAGGCCCGTGGGGACCCCGAACAGCAGGGCCAAGGCGCGCTCGATGCGCAGCCTGCGGCTGCGCCGCCGGCCCCCAGCCGGCGGCGCGGGGGCGGCCCCAGCCTGCGGGTCCGCGCTCAACGCGGCCCTGCCGGGGCCGGCTGCCCCGTGCGCCCCGCCTCGCCCGCCCGCCGGGGCGGCGCCATGGGCTCCAATTCGAAATCATCGCTCGTCGCCCGGCCTTCGCCGGCCGTCGACAGCCGCCCGTCGCGCGACAGGCGCCCGACCACGCGCTTGACGCGCTTGCCGATCGAACAGGTGATCTCGTAGGGGATCGTGCCGGCCTGCTCGGCCAGGTCCTGGGCGCTCAGGCAGCGCTCGCCGTCGCTGCCGATCAAGGTCACGATGTCGCCGATCTCGACCCCTTCGATGTCGGTCACGTCGATGGTCAGGTAATCCATCGAGACGCGCCCCACGATCGGGGCGAACCGCCCGCGCACCAACACCTTGCCGCAGTTCGAGAGGCGCCAGGGCACCCCGTCGTCGTAGCCGATCGGCAGGGTGGCGATCCGCGAGGTCTGCTTCGCCCGCCAGGTGCCGCCGTAGCCGATCGGCGTGCCCGGCCCCACGTCCTTGAAGAAGATCACCTGGCTGCGCAGGCTCAGGATCGGGCGCAGGTCGACCTCGCCGGCCAAGGCCGGCGGCAGCATCCCGAGGGCCGCGATCCCCGGCCGGATGGCGCCCCGTCGGCCGCCCAGGTCCGTGAACAGGGCCGCCGAGTTGGCCAGGTGGACCAGCCCGGTATCGAGCCCGGCTGTCCGGGCGCGGCCCAGGAATTCGTCGAAGCGCTCGACCTGCTCGCGGCCGGCGGCCTCGCGGGCCCCTTCGGTGGCGGCGATGTGGGTCATCGTGCCGCGCAGCTCGAGCCCGGGCGAGTGGTGGATGCGGTGCAGCAGCTCGAGGGCCCGGCCGGGCAGCACGCCCAGGCGGCCCATGCCGGTGTCCACGTTGAGGTGCACCTTGGCGCGGCAGCCCAGGCGCTGGGCCAGCTCGTTCAGCATGGTGCAGCGGTCGGTGGAGTGCACGCCCAGCTCGATGCCGTGCCGCAGGGCCTCCTCGGCTTCCTCGTCG
>JBIKLM010000161.1:0-8828 GCA_044359835.1 Planctomycetota bacterium | reverse complement strand
TGGTCCGGGCCCGCCGGGCGGCCGGCGTGGACGAGGACCGCCTGCTCGAGGGCGTGGGCATGCTCGCCCAGCAATGGTTCGTCCACCAGGCCACCCAGGTGGGCCCCGTCCAGACCCGCGATCGCGCCGCCCGCCAGGCGGCCCTCGAGACCCGGGTCATGGAACGCTCCGCCGAGCTGCACGCCCTGCGCCTCGAGATGGTCGAGCGCAACCTCTACCTGGTGCTGATCAACGTCGAGCGCTACGCCCACTCCTCGACCACCCGCGCCGACCTGGTCCAGGAGGGCTCGGCGGCCCTGTTCCGGGCCGTGGACGGCTTCGACTGGCGCCGGGGCCTGCTGTTCCGCACCTATGCGGTGCACTGGCTCAACCAGGCCTTCCGCAACTACCTGTACAACTTCACCAGCACGGTGCGGGTGCCGGTGTACCTGCAGAAGGCCATGAAGGCCATCCATCAGGCCCGCGTGCGCCTCGGCGATGCCAACGCCAGCGCCGACCAGATCGCCGAAGTGGCGGAACTGGACGTGGGGCTGGTGGCCTCGGCCCTGGGCGCGGCGCGCACCAGCTACTCGCTGGACGCGGACATGTCCGATGACGGCGAGGGCAACCGCCTGCGCGATCTGCTGGTCAACGAGGACAGCGACGGGCCCTACACCCCCGGCATCGAGGACGTGACCCTCGAGGGCGGGCTGGGCGCCGCCATGGCCAAGCTCTCCGAGCGCGAGCAGCAGGTCCTGCGGCTGCGCTTCGGCATCGGCCAGCAGGGCGAATCGACCCTGGCCGAGGTGGCCCAGGTCCTGGGCGTCAGCGTCGAGCGCGTGCGCCAGATCCAGGTGCGGGCGATCTCCAAGCTCGACACCCCGGCCCTGCGCCGCGAGCTCGAGCCGTTCCTGAATTGATCCCGGGGGGCCGGAGGCGGATCGGCTAGGGCCCAGCCCGAGCCGTCGCTTCCGCGACCCAGCAGCCCTTGGCCCGCCCGCCGGCGGGCAGCGGCGCGAGGTTCGGCGCTGCCACCGAGGCAGGCGACCGACCGGAGCACGCCCGGCAAGAAAAAAAATCGCTGTTCCAAGGCCAAGGCCCGGGCCCTGCCCGGGCCGCGGGCTTTTCTGGGGGCCGCCGAGCGGCGTGCGGCGCGGCGGGCCAGCGGGTTCGCTCGCACCCGGGCTGGCCTCGGCGTGCGCCCTGTGGTGGCTTCCGCCAGACCCGCGGGGCTCCGGGCGGGGCGGGGTTGGATAACGGCCGGCGGCTCCCTTTGGGCGCTGCTGCCCCGGCCTCGCCTGCTAAACTGCCGCACTTTCCCCCGCTCCATGGAATCCTTTCCCGAGCCCTCCCCCGCGGCGGCACCCGCCGAGGCGCGCCCCAGCGAGAGGCCCGCCAGCAAGCACCCGGGGCTGCCCAAGCCCGGCTGGCTCAAGGTGCCCCTGCCCGGCGGGGAGGGCTACACGCGCCTCAAGGAGCTGGCGCGGCGGCTCAAGCTGAACACGGTCTGCGAGGAGGCCCGTTGCCCCAACGTGGGCGAGTGCTGGAAGGGCAGTCGGGCCACCATGACGATCATGGTGCTGGGGGACGAATGCACCCGGCGCTGCCGCTTCTGCGCGGTCAAGACCGTGCTCCAGGCGGCGCCGCCCGACCCGGACGAGCCCGAGCACGTGGCCCAGGCCGTGGCCGAGATGGGGCTCTCCTACCTGGTGATCACCAGCGTCGACCGGGACGACCTGCCCGATGGGGGCGCCGGCCACTACGCGGCCTGCATCGAGGCCCTGAAGCGCCGCGCGCCCGACACGGTGGTCGAGACCCTGATCCCGGACTACACCGGCGCGCCCCTGGCCACCCTGATGGCCGCCGGCCCGCACGTCCTGGCCCACAACGTGGAGGTCGTGCCGCGCCTGCAGCGCAAGATCCGCGACCCGCGCTGCTCCTACGAGCGCTCCCTGGACACCCTGCGCGGCGCCAAGGCCTTGGCCCCGGAGATCTTCACCAAGTCCTCGCTGATGCTGGGCCACGGGGAGTCCGCCGCCGAGGTGGCCGAAGCCATGGCCCTGCTGCGCGGGGCCGGAGTCGACTTCCTGACCCTGGGCCAGTACCTGCGCCCCAGCCCCAAGCACTCGCCGGTGCGCGAGTACGTGCCCCCGGAGCGCTTCGACGAGCTGCGCCGGGAAGGCGAGCGCCTGGGCTTCGCCTACGTGGCCTCGGGGCCGCTGGTGCGCTCCTCCTACAAGGCCGCCGAGTACTTCGCCGAACGCCTGGTGCGCCAGCGCCGCCAAGCGCCCCCGCCGAGCCCCTGAAGACCTGCCGGTCCGCCCGCGCGGCGGGCCGGCGCGCCCCTCCCATGAGCCAGACCCACGCCCAGCGCCCCCTGTCGGTGATCGAGCCCAACGGTTCGATCAACGGCTACGACCCCGGCCTGTCGGATCAGCAACTGCTGCACTGCTATCGCACGATGCTGCTGGTGCGGGCCTTCGACGACACCTGCCTCAAGCTGCAGCGCTCGGGGCGCATCGGCTTCTCGATCCCCAACAAGGGTGTCGAGGCCTGCCAGGTGGGCGCCGCCAGCGCCCTGGAGAAGACCGACTGGATCTTCCCCAGCTATCGCGACTTCGGCATGGCGCTCTACCACGGCATCCGCCCGGTCGAGCTGATGCACAACATGTTCGGCAACGCCAAGGACAACGCGAAGGGGCGCCAGATGCCGGTGCACTTCAGCTTCGTCGATCCGATCGTGTTCTATTCGATCAGCTCGCCGATCGGCACGCACCTGCCGCACGCCGTGGGCGCGGCCTACGCCTTCCAAATGCGCGGCGAGAAGCACGTGGCCCTGTGCAGCTTCGGCGACGGCGGCACCTCCTCCCTGGGCTTCCATTCGGCGCTCAATTTCGCCGGTGTGTGGAAGTCGCCGGTGGTGTTCCTGTGCCAGAACAACGGCTACGCGATCTCCTGCCCCTCCGAGGAGCAGACAGCCTCCGAGAGCTACGCCATCAAGGCCGCCGCCTACGGCATGCCCGGCGTGATCGTCGACGGCAACGACCTCTTGGCGGTGCGCAAGGCGGTGGCCGAGGCCGTGGCCCGCGCGCGGCGCGGCGAGGGCCCGACCCTGATCGAGGCCAAGACCTTCCGCATGGGCGGGCACTCGACCTCGGACGATCCCACGCGCTACGTGCCGCCCGCGTTGTTCGAGGAGTGGGCCAAGAAGGACCCGATCCTGCGCTTCGAGCGCTTCCTCGAGAGCCGGCGCCTGCTGGACGGCGGCCTCAAGGCGCGCCTCGAAGCCGAGTGCCGCGAGGAGGCCATGGCGGCCGGCCGCGAGGCCGAGGCCGTCGAGCGCCCGGCCCTCGAGACGATCTTCACCGACGTGTACGCGGAGCTGCCCAAGCACCTGCGCGAGCAGGGCCAAGCCGCCTTCGAACTGGCGCGCCGCAAGGGCGATGCCTCCGCCGGCGACGGCAAGTTCCCGCTCTGAACCCCGCCCCGACGCGGCCGCGCCCGGCGCCGCCGCCCGTACCTCCCTCACTCCACCGTCCGACCGCTCCGCGCGCCGCCGCCCGCCGCGGACGAGCCCGCCCCGAGCCCGCGCTCCCATGCCCAACCTGACCCTGCTCCAAGCCGTCAACGACGGCCTGCGCACCGCGATGCGCAGCGATCCGACCGTGCTCGTGTTCGGCGAAGACGTCGGCCCCAAGGGCGGCGTGTTCCTGGCCACCGAGGGCCTGCACAAGGAGTTCGGCCCGCGGCGCTGCTTCGACACGCCCCTCTCGGAGGACGGCATCGTCGGCACGGCCATCGGCATGGCCATGAACGGCCTCAAGCCGGTGGCCGAGATCCAGTTTCAAGACTTCATCTTCCCGGCCTTCGACCAGATCGTCAGCGAGGCGGCCAAGCTGCGCTATCGCTCCGGCGGCCAATTCACCGCGCCGATGGTGATCCGCACGCCCTATGGCGGCGGCATCCGCGGCGGCCTGTACCACAGCCAGTCGGGCGAGGCCTACTTCTGCCACACCCCCGGCCTCAAGGTCGTGATCCCCTCGACCCCCTACGACGCCAAGGGCCTGCTGATCGCCTCGATCGACGACCCCGATCCGGTGTTGTTCCTCGAGCCCAAGGCCCTCTATCGCTCGGTCAAGGGCGAGGTCCCCGAGGGCAAGTACAAGGTCGACCTGTCGACCCTGCGGACCGTGCGCGAGGGCCAGCACGTGACCGTGTTCTGCTTCGGGGCCATGGTCCCGGTCACGGAACGGGCTGCGGACCAGGCCGCCGAGCAGGGCATCGAGGTGCGCATCGTCGATCTGCGCACGCTCTACCCGCTGGACGAAGAGGGGGTGCTGGACGCCGCCAAGCGCACCGGTCGGGTGGTGGTGGTCCATGAAGCCCCGCGCTTCTGCGGCTACGGCGGCGAGATCAGCGCTTTGATCGCCGAGCACGCCATCGAATACATGGATGCCCCCGTCGTGCGCGTGACCGGCTTCGACACGCCGTTCCCCAACACGCTCGAGCACCACTACATGCCCGACGCGCGCCGCGTGCTCGACGCGATCGAGCGCGTGGCCCGCTTCTGACCTGCCGGCCTCCCGGCCCGGGCCGCGCCCGGACCGCGAGCCCAGGCGACCCGCCAGGCCCCCGACCCGGGGCGGCGCCGGTCCGCCCCCCCCGAGCGCCCCGGCGCAGATCCCTACTCCCCGTCGACGCCCCGCGTCCGGGCCCCATCCGTCCCCACCGACCCCACGCCCCGGCGCTCTCCGCGCCCCCAGAGATGGCTCTCGAGTTCAAGCTGCCCGACATCGGCGAAGGCATCGCCGAAGGCGAGATCGTGAAGTGGCTGGTCCAGCCCGGCGACCGGGTCGCCGAGCACCAGGCCGTGGTCGAGGTGATGACCGACAAGGCCACGGTCGAGGTGCCCGCGCCGCGCGCCGGCAAGATCCTCGAGCTGCGCGCCCAGGCGGGTCAGGTGGTGCCGGTGGGCAGCGTGATCTTCGTGCTCGAGACCGACGCCGGTGCGGCGCCCCTGCCGGCCCACGCGGGCGGCCACGGCGGCGGCCACGCCGCTCCGGCGCCCGCCAGCCCGGCGCCTGCGCACACCGCCGCTCCGGCCCACGGCGCTCCGCTCCACGCCCCTGCGGCGGCCGCCGGAGGCCGCCTCGAGTTCCGGCTGCCCGACATCGGCGAAGGCATCGCCGAGGGCGAGATCGTCAAGTGGCTGGTCAAGGCCGGCGAGGTGGTCGCCGAGCACCAGGCCGTGGTCGAGGTGATGACCGACAAGGCCACGGTCGAGGTGCCGGCGCCGCGCGCGGGCAAGATCCTCGAGCTGCGCGCTCAAGCCGGCCAGGTGGTGCCGGTGGGCAGCGTGATCTTCGTGCTGGAGATGGCTGGAGCCGGCGCCGCCGCAGCGGCCCACGCTCCGGCGGTCGCGCACGCCCCGGCGGCTGCACTGGCGCCGGTCGCCGCCCCAGCCGCAGCCCTGCCCGTCGCTGCCGCCGTGGGCGCCCGCGCCGCGGCCGCCTCGATCGATCGCCCGCTGGGCAAGGTCCTGGCGGTCCCGAGCGCCCGGCGCGTGGCCCGCGAGCTGCACATCGATTTGAACCAAGTGCCCGGCAGCGGCCGCAACGGCATGATCCGCCGCGCGGACGTGGAGGCCTTCGCCAAGGGCGGCGCGGCTCCCCTGGCTCAGCCGGCCGGGGCGATGCCGGCTGCGGCCGCAGCGGCAGCCCCGGCAGCCAAACCCGCCACGGCTCCGTCGGCCGCGCCCAAGGGCCCGGCGATCAGCCTGGCCCCCGGCCAGGCCGAGACGCGCGTGCCGTTCCGCGGGGTGCGCCGCAAGATCAGCGAGGCGATGGTGCGCTCCAAGTACACCGCGCCGCACTTCACGGTCGTCGAGGAACTCGACGTGACCGAGCTGGTGCGCCTGCGCGAGCGCGCCAAGGAGCTGGGTCTCAAGAAGGGCATCAAGGTCACCTACATGCCTTTCATCATGAAGGCCTGCGCCAACGCGCTGAAGGAGTACCCGATGCTGAACTCCAAACTCGACGAGGCCGCGCAGGAGCTGGTCACCTACCACCAGGTGCACCTCGGCATCGCCACGGATACGCCCAACGGCCTGATCGTGCCGGTGGTCAAGAACGTCGAGCAGAAGTCGGTCCTGGCCCTGGCCAAGGAGCTGGCCGAGCTGGCCGAGCGCACGCGCGCCGGCAAGGTCAGCGCCGAGGAGCTGCGCGGCTCGACCTTCTCGATCACCAACGCGGGCAACATCGGCGGCATCCTGGCCACCCCGATCATCAATTTCCCCGACGCGGCGATCCTGGGCGTGCACCGCATCGTCAAGCGCCCGGGCGTGGTCGAGACCCCCGAGGGCGACCGCATCGAGGTGCGCCAGTACATGAACCTCTCGATCAGCGTCGACCATCGCCTGGTCGACGGCGCCGACGGGGCCCGTTTCCTGGTGCACATGAAGGATCTGCTGGAGAATCCGGGCCTGCTGGCCCTCTGAGCGACCATGGTCGAAGGCGCCCTGCATGCCGCGGCCGAGCCTGCCCCCGGGGCGCGGGCGCCGATCCGCAACCAGCTGCTCGATTGGGATGGCCGGCCCCTGGCCGGCTTCCCGCGCTACGAGCCGGCCTTCCTGCGGCAGGTGTTCGAGCACCTGGTGACGCTGCGCACCCTGGACGAGCGCATGCTCAAGCTGCAGCGCGCCGGGCGCATCGGCTTCGTGGGCTCGATGCTGGGCTTGGAGGCCACCCTGGTCGGTTCGGCGCTGGCGCTCGAACCCACCGACTGGCTCTGGTCGGGCCTGCGCGAAGGCGGCGCGGCGCTGATCCGCGGGTTGCCGCTGTCGGAGTACATCGCGCAGATGTACTGCAATTCGAACGACACGGCCAAGGGGCGCCAGATGTGCAACCACTTCCAGCACAAGGGCACCAACTACCCCTCCTGGTCCTCGGTCATCGGCACGCAGATCCCGCACGGGGTCGGGGCCGCCTTCGCCACCCAGCAGCGCGGCGAGCGCCACGTGCACGCGATTTTCTTCGGCGACGGGGCCTCGTCGTCGAATGGCTTCCATTCGGGGCTCAACTTCGCCGGCGTTTGGAAGGCGCCCTGCGTGTTCGTGCTGGTCGACAACGGCTGGGCGATCTCGGTCCCCAGCCGGGCCCAGACCGCCAGCGGCAGCTTCGCCGAGAAGGCGCGCGCCTACGGCATGCCGGGCTACGAGGTCGACGGCAACGACCCTCTGGCCACCCAGGCCGCGCTCAAGACCCTGGTCGAGCGCGCCCGCGCCGGCGAGGGCCCGGCGCTGCTGGTGCTCAAGACCTATCGCCTGATGGGGCACTCGAGCTCCGACGATCCGACCAAGTACCGCGACGAGGCCGAGGTCAGCGTCTGGCGCCAGCGCGACCCGCTGAAGCGCTTCCAGGCCTTCCTCGAGCTCCAAGGGCTGATGATCCCCGGCGAGGCCGAGCGCATCGGAGCGCGCGTGACCGAGCGCATCGACCAGGAGATCCACGTGCAAGAGGCCGCGGATCCGATGCCGCTCAAGTCGCTGGTCGAGGACATCTACGCCGAGGTGCCCAAGCACCTGCGCAAGCAATACAACGAGTTCCTGCGCATCGCCGAGCGCCTGGGCCAGGCCCGGCCCGGCGACGGCGCCTTCCCGCTCTGACGATCGTCCCGGCCGCGCCGCGCCGACCCGGGCGCAGCGGCCGCAGCGCAGGCCGGCGGGGGCCTAGGCCCCGCAGGCGCTCCGCGCCGGCCCCTTTTCGACCCCGAGACCGCTGCCGATCTATCGAAGCTACGGCCATGACCAGCACCTCCCACGCCGCCCAGAGCTCCAACGCCGCCGCCTCCGCCCAAAAGCGCCCCCGCAAGGTGGTGGTCATCGGAGCCGGCCCCGCAGGCTACGTCTGCGCCATCCGCCTGGCCCAGCTCGGCCAGCAGGTGACGGTGGTCGAGAAGGCCAGCCTGGGGGGCACCTGCCTCAACATCGGCTGCATCCCCTCGAAGGCCATGATCGCCGCCGGGGCCCTGCTCGAGAAGATCGAGCGCGCCGGGGCCATGGGCATCACCGCCACGGGCGTCAAGCTCGACGTGCTCAAGCTCGTCGAATGGAAGCAGGGCATCGTCGGCAAGCTGACCGGCGGCGTGGGCAGCCTGCTCAAGAACCACGGGGTGCAGGTGCTGTACGGCAAGGCCGAGATCCAAAACCGCCACAACGTGCGCGTCAGCGGCGGCAAGGACGGCGAGCACAGCCTGGAGGTCGACGACATCGTGATCGCCACGGGCTCCGTGCCGATCGAGATCCCGGGCTTCAAGTGCGACGAAAAGGACGTCTGGTCCTCGACCGGCGGCCTGGTGCCCCAGCGCATCCCCGAGCACCTGGTGGTCATCGGCGGCGGCTATATCGGGCTGGAGCTGGGCATCGCCTTCCGCAAACTGGGGGCCGAGGTCGCCATCGTCGAAATGACCGACCGCCTGCTGCCGCTCTATGACAAGGCCCTGACCGACCCGGTCGCCAAATGGCTGGAGAAGCACGGCGTCGAACTGCACCTCGGCGCGAAGGCCGGGTCGTTCGAGAGCGGCCAGCTGAACATCACGACGAAGGACGGCACCGCCCTCAAGCTCAAGGCCGACAAGGTCCTCGTCACCGTCGGCCGCAAGCCGCGGACCCAGGGCTGGGGCCTCGAGAATATGGGCGTGGCCATGGCCGGGCCGTTCGTGAAGATAGACGACCGTTGCGCCACCTCCATGCGCAACGTCTGGGCCGTCGGCGACCTGACCGGCGAACCCATGCTGGCCCACAAGGGCTCGGCCCAGGGCGAGGTGGTTGCCGAGGTGATCGCGGGCCACAA
>JBIKLM010000160.1:0-8886 GCA_044359835.1 Planctomycetota bacterium | reverse complement strand
GGGGGGGGGGGGGGGGGGGGGCCGGGGGGGCCGGGGGGGGGGGGGGGGGGGGGGGGGGGGGGGGGGGGGGGGGGGGGGGCCCCCGGGGGGGGGGGTATACCAGTCCGGCTGGGGGAGTCGATACTAGTGCCCGCAGGGCCCCGCGCGGGCCCTGCTCCGTCCCCGCGCTCCCTGCGGGGGCCCAAGTCCCCCATGTCTTCCCTGCAACCCCGTCCCGCGGTCCGGCGTGCCCTGGCGCGTCCGCACCTGCGCGAGCGCATCGACGCCACGCCGCTCTCGGCGGAGGCGCGCCTGTTGGCGTTGCGGGAGCTGGACCAGATCGAAGAGCTAGGCCCGGCCCATTCGATCGGGCCGCGCGCTCACCTCGAGTGGCTCCTGAGCCTGCCGTGGCGGCAGTCCGGAGTGCGCCGGCCGGCGATCGCCCCGCGCCGGGTGGTGAACGCACTCGACCGCTCGCACCTCGGACTCAAGTCGGTCAAGGAACGCATCGCCGAGTACCTGGCGGTCCATCGTCTGCGCGGGGCCGCCGGGGGCGACGTGCTGGGTTTCGTGGGGCCCCCGGGCACCGGCAAGACCAGCCTGGCGCGCGCGCTGGCGCTGGCCCTCGGGCGGCCGTTCGTGTGGATCCCGGTCGGCGCGGTCACCGCCGAGAGCGAGCTGGTCGGCGTGCCCGTGACCCAGCCGGGCGCCATGCCGGGAGCGATCCTGGAGGGCCTGCGCCGGGCGGGCTCGAGCGACGCGGTGGTCGTGCTGGACGAGCTCGACAAGCTCCAGCTGGGCGCTTCCGGGGAAGCCCTGGGCACGCTGCTGGCCCTGTTCGACCGCGAGGCGCGCAGCGAGTTCTTCGATCGCTACCTGGGTCTGCCCTTCGACCTGTCGGGCTGCCTGATCGTGGCCACGGCCCACGACACCGAGGAGATGCCCGAGGCCCTGCTCGACCGGCTGGACGTGGTCGAATTCAACGGCTACTCCGAGGAGGAGAAGGCGCGCATCGCCCGGCGGCACCTGGTGCCCGGCGCCCGCGCCCAGGCCGGCGTGTCCGCCAAGCAGTTCCGGCTGACCAGCGGCGCCCTGAACCGCCTGCTGACCCACTACACCGAAGAGGCCGGGGTGCGCCAGCTCGAGCGCCAGCTGTGCGCCCTGGCGCGCAAGGCCGCCATGCGCGTGGTCCAGGGCCGCGCCGGGCTGGCGGTCAAGCAGAAGGACCTGGCGGAGCTGCTCGGGCCGGCATCCCGGGACGAGGAGCTGCGCGCGCGGCGGCCCGCGCTGGGCGCGGCCACGGGCCTGGCCTGGACCTCCGCGGGCGGCACCCTGCTGCCGGTCGAGGCCCTGGCGGCGCCCGGCAGCGGCAAGACCAAGATCACCGGGCAGGTCGGCGAGATCCTGCGCGAATCGGTGGAAACCGCCGTCTCGTGCGTGCGCTCGCTGGCCCAGCGGAGCGGCGCCAGCCTGCTGGACGAGCGCGACCTGCACCTGCACTTCCCCTCGAGCGCCGTGCCCAAGGACGGCCCCTCGGCGGGCCTGGCCATCGCCGTGGCGCTGTATTCGCTGTGCTCGCGGCGGCGCGTGCGACACGACGTGGCCCTGACCGGCGAATTGACGCTCTACGGGGCGGTGCTGGCCATCGGCGGCGTGCGCGAAAAGCTGCTGGCGGCCCGCCGGGCCGGCCTGCGCGAGGTGATCGTGCCCGAAGGCAACGGCCAAGACCTGCTGCAATTGCCCGTCGAGCTGCGCAAGGCGGTCAAGATCCACCGCGTCTCGAACCTCGAGCAGGCCCTCGCCATCGCCCTGACCAAGGGCAAGAGCCGCAGCGGCGGCAGCGTCGATGCGCGGCCCTACTACGAGCCCAAGAGCGCCGCCCGCGCGCGCAAACGGCGCGTGCGCTGATCGGACCCTCGCGGTCCAGCTCCAGCGCCGAGAGAATCCGGGAGCGGCACGGCGCGATGACTCCCGGGGCGATCGGGCCGCAGGCGGGTTGCGGCAGGCGGCGAGAGCGCTGAAGCCGTGCTGGCCCAGGGCCTGGCGATCCCCCCGAATCTGGCTGCGCTCCGGGGACGGCATTCGAGGCGCGGCGGCTCGGCTTCCCTGGCGAGCCCGGGCGCTGCGATGGGCCAAGGCGCAGCTGCGGGGCTCCCAACCAGAGCGCGGGGGGCTGCGGGGGTTGTGCCGAGGGCCGGGTCAGGGGCATGCTGGCTCCATGGCAGTCCTCCGAGGCAAGCGCGGTCCCCTGCTGCTGACCGGCGCTGTGGCGCTGGCCGGCGCGGCCGCGGGCCTGGCGCAGCTCGCACCCGCGGGAGCGGGCGGACAGGCGGCGCGCCAGGAGGGCGGCACGCCGCGGCCCCTGGTGACGCCCAAGGCGGTCGATCAGGAGCAGACCTTCTTCGAGCAATGCGATCGCGATGAGGGCGGCTGGATCTCCTTCGTGGAAGCCCGCGAAGCCCTGGGGATCACGCGCGAGGAGTTCTTCAGCTTCGATCGCGACCGCGATGCCCGCATCGATCGCGAGGAATGGAGTCAGCGCTATCGCACGGTGGTCGAGCGCACGGGCGGCTTCCCGACCCCCAAGATCGCCGCCAGCGCCGGCGCCGCACCGCCGCGCAGCGCCGAGCAGCTGCGCAACGCCTTCGACACGGACTTCGACGGCGGCCTGGGGGCCTCCGAGCTGGCCCAGTTCCTGCGGGACTATCCGGTGCCCGCCTTGACGCCGGAGCTGATCCTGGCGCAGCTCGACGGCAACGCCGATCTGCGCCTCGATCTCGGCGAGGTCGGCGTTCTGGCGGCGCTGCTCGATTCGGTCCGCCAGCAGCTCGGACCCGCAGCCCTGCGCCCGGAGCGGGCCACCAGCGTGCTCGAGCTGTTCGGTCAGCCGGAGGAGCGCGGCAACAACGCCCTGCCCGAGCCCCCGCGGCTGGCCGGTCCCCTGCCGGTCTTCGAGCGCCTCGACACCAACCACGACGGCTTCCTTTCCGACAAGGACCTGTTCGAACTGCAATACCCGCTGACCCTGCCGGTGCGCGGGGCCGGTGTGATCGCGGCCCTCGACCGGGATGGCGACGGGCGCCTGTCCCTGGCCGAGTTCCAGGCCGCGCTCGGGAGCGTGGGCGCGCCGCGTCGCGGGCGCTGAAGCCGGCCGCGGCTGGCCGGGCTGGCTGGGAGAAGGCGAACCAGGGCCGGGCCGCCGATCGGCGGTCGGTTCGAGGGCAGCGCTGGGGCTCCGCCCCGCAGCCGGGACCTCGGCCGGCCCGAAGGGGGCGGGCCCGGTTGGCGGCTCCAAGGGCCCTGGCGGTCCAGGCCCGGGTCCCGGACGATCGCCGACGCCGCGGGCGGCGCTACTCTCTCGGTGTGGCGAACGTCTTCGGCCTGATCGTGGCCCTGGTCGGGCTCTATCTGGTGCTGCGGCTCGTGTGGCCGGAGGAAGGCGTCGACTTCGATCGCCCGATCGACGTTTCCGACCCCCGTGTGCTCGGCACCCTGATCGGCCTGACCGGCGGCTCGATCGGGGACGCGGCCTTGGCGCGCTACGCGCTCAAACGATTCGAAGCCCTGCACGGACGCAAAGCCACCCTGCGCGACGCCGCCACCGTGGCGGGGCTGCTCAAGACCAGTCGCCTGTGACCTAGCGGGCTGAAGCACGATCCAGTCGGGACCGCCCGAGCCTTGCAGGCCGCCGTACACCCGCTGTCGGTCGGCCATCCGGAGCGAACGCGGGCTGAATCCACGCGGCGCGGCGCTGGAGACGCGGACTCCGCGGGGTTCGGAGGCCCTGCGCGGCGGTCAGCCGTCGCGCGGGTCCGTGCTGGGCGACTGCGCGCTTTGAAGCAGGGTCGGCAGGGCGTCGTCCACCGCCAGGTCGAAGCACACGCGGCGGATCCAGGAGCGCGCGCCTTCGGCCGAGAGGCTCCAGCCCAGGGCCAGCCCCGGGTCGCCGGCTGCTTCGGCGGCTTCGCGCCGCAAGCGGCGTTCGGCGGCGAGGGAATCGAGGGCGCGATCGAAATCGGAGCGGTCCGGATCGGCCAGGCTGAGGGCGGCCGCGAACAGGGCCCACAGGGCGCGCTGCTGGGCGACCGCGGGATCGAGGCCCAGGCTGATCGAGTCCCGCAGTTCGCCGTGCGGGCCCCAGCACAGGCCCACGCAGGGCGCGCGCGCGCTGAGGCTCGGACCGAAGACCTGCTCCGTGTCGAGGGCCAGCTCCCCCGAGGGCAGTTGACCCAGGGGCTCGAACAGGTCGAGCCAGGCCTGCCGCAGCCAGATCGCGGCGCCCTGCTGATCGCCGGGGCCGACGGCGCTCGGGCGGCCAGGCGCTGCGGGCCCGAAGGCCTGCGCCGAAAGCGGCGAATCGGGCGGCAGAGGCGCGCCGGCACCGGGATCTCGGCCGCGCACGAGCAGCGGCACGCTGCCGTCCGGGCGGTCCGCGGCAGACAGGGCCAGCACGAATTCGGCGGAGGCTGGGGCCTCCGCCAGGGCCGCTTGCGCCAGGGCGTCCACGGGCCCGAGATAGAGCGCGAGTTCGAAGCTGAGCGGGCCTGCGGGCGAATCGGGCAGGGCTGCGGCCAAGCGCGCGAACTCGCGGCAGAGCAGCGGCTCGAGCGCCGCGCGCTGGCCTTGGCCGGCGCGCAGCAGCACGCGGCGGCCCGGGCTGCGCCCGAGGCACAGGAGTTCGCCGCTGCCCAAGGGCACGCGCCGCAGCGCAAAGGGCTCCGGGAGGGCCAGGGCCAAGGCCACGGCCGCTTCGGGATCGCAGTCGGGGCCGAGATCCAAAGCGGACAACGGCGCAGGGCTGGCGTCCGAGGCCGCCGGCTGGGCGTCGGGCGTCGCCGGCCTCGAATCCGCGGGCGCAGCGGTCGGATCCGGGGGCTCGACGGCGGCCTCCGCGGCGGCCCCGTCCTGATCCCCATCG
The DNA here is from genome assembly GCA_044359835.1 of Planctomycetota bacterium. Lineage (GTDB taxonomy): Bacteria > Planctomycetota > UBA1135 > UBA1135 > JBIKLM01. Next base: position 3,989 of record JBIKLM010000160.1, on the reverse strand, counting down.
GAGGTCGCGCCCGCGGCGGGCTCAGCCGGGCTCGGCTCTGCAGGCGGCGCAGCGTCCGCGAGCGGCGCCGAATCCGTCAGAGGCTCGGACGGCGGCTCGGCCGGCGGCTCGGCCGGCGGCTCGGCGCCCGGCGCTGCGGCCAGGTTGGCGGCCATCCCGCGCGGGATGGGCCGGCCGGTCCTCGCGAGCAACAGCTCGAGCTGGGAGCTGCGCAGGGAGCTGGCCCGCGCCACCGGCGGGCCGGCGAAGGCCACCGGCCGCAGGTAGTTCGTCTCGGGCGTGTTGGCGGCCCGCTGGCGCTCGCCGGCTTCGATCGCTTTGCGCAGGGTGCTCAGGGAGGGCGTGCCGCTGCGGCAGCCGGCGAGCAAGCACAGCAGCAGCAGGCCCCGGGCCGCGCGCTGGGGCGCTCCGAGACGCAGCGATTTCACAGATAGCGCTCGATCAGCGGGGCCAAGCGCTGGCGCACGTCGGGCCCGATCAGTCGCCGGTCGGTCATGATCGCGGTCTTGAGGGCCGTGCCGCAGTGGCACGCGCTGGGCGCCGCCAGCTTGGGGATCGCCCGGCGCAGCACCTCGCGGGCGTTGCCCACGTTCTTGTGCATGATCGCCACGATCGCTTCCACCGTCACGGACTCGTGGCTGTCATGCCAGCAGTCGTAGTCCGTGGCCATGGCCAGGGTCGAGTAGCAGATCTCGGCCTCGCGGGCCAGCTTGGCCTCTTGCAGGTTGGTCATGCCGATCACGGAGGCGCTCCACGAGCGGTACAGGTGGCTCTCGGCGCGGGTCGAGAACTGCGGGCCCTCCATGTTGACGTACGTGCCGCCGTCGTGGACGGTCAAGCGCACTTCGCGGGCCGCGCCGAGCAGGTGCTGGCGCAGGTCCGCGCAGACCGGATCAGCGAATTGCACGTGGGCCACGATGCCGTCGTGGAAGAACGTGTCGGGCCGGTGCCGCGTGCGGTCGATGAACTGGTCGATGACCACGAAGTGGCCGGGGACGATGTCCTCGCGCAGGGAGCCGACGGCGCTGACCGAGAGGATGCGCGAGACGCCCAGCTTCTTGAGGCCCCAGATGTTGGCACGGAAGTTGATCTCGCTGGGCGAGATGCGATGGCCGCGGCCATGCCGGGGCAGGAACACGAGCCGGATGCCGCCCAGCTTGCCGGTGATGAAGGCGTCCGAAGGCGGCCCGTAGGGCGTGGCCAGGGCGATCTCGCGGACCTCGCTCAGGCCCTCCATCTCGTAGAGGCCCGAGCCTCCGATCACGCCGATGGTCAGCTCGCTCTGGGGATTCGTCATGGGCAGCGGGGTCGCGGGGGCGCCGGGGGACGCCGGGGGTCAGCGGGGAAGGCCGGCGCGATCCTAACGGCCGGCCGCGCGCGGGGCAGCGCTCGGCTCGGCGCCGGTCCGCTCGGGGATCGGGCCCTGCGCCGAGCCGCAGCAGCCGGGGCCCGCGGGTCTCGCGCGGACCAGCGGGCCCGCGGAGCGGGTGGCCCCGGAGAGCGCGGATCCCGAGCGGGATCCCCGGGGCGAAGGCTGCCGGGTCGCGCTTGCGGAGCGGCCAACGGACGGGTCGCGCTGGAAAACAGCGCGGGCGCTTTGCGCTGGCCCGCGGCCCCCGGCGGGCCCGGCGCGAACCAGGGGTCGCAGGGCTCCCCGCGGAGTTGGGAATCAACCGGGTCGCGACCGGCTCGAGCCGGCCCGCCGCGGATCGCGGTGGATCGACCGCTGCGGCCGGACCGCTGCGTGCCAGTTGCCGCGCGAGGACCGCAGCGGCTCTCCGACCGGAGCGATGCGCCGACCGAGGCCGTTCGCAGATCGCGGCCCGCCTTTGGCGCGGATCAACGCTTGTGGCGATACCGACGGCCGCGGCCCTCGCCGCTGGCTTCGATCAGGCCGCCTTTCTCCAGCTCGCGGATGGCTGCCTGCCAGTGCGCCTCGGCCACTCCGGAGCGCTCCAGCAGCTCCTGCTTGCCCAGGGGCTCGTCGCTGCCGCCGAGGGCCTCGAGCAGACGCGTCGCCGCCTGCTTGCGGGCGGCCTCGCCCGCGCCCCGGGGCTCGCTGTCGGAGCCCGCCACCGGCCCCGAGCGGCCCGCAAAGCGCGGCAGGTCTATCACCCGGGCACCGGCGACCGTCGCGCACAGCAGATCGCGGGTCTCCGGCCGGCAGGTCAGCAGCAGGACCTGCTGCTCGGCGGCCACCTCCCCCAACAGGCGCGCCATGGCGGAGGCCCGCTCGGGATCGAGATTGACCAACACGTCGTCGAGCACCAGCGGCAGGACCCCGCGGCCTTCGGCCAGCTCCGAGACCAGCCCGAGGCGCAGCACCAGGTAGAGCAGCTCGGCGGTGCCGGTCGAGAGCGCCTCGGCCCGGCGCCGGCCCCCGGTCGCATCCTCCACGATCAGGGTGCGGCCGTCCTCGTCCGGCTCGACGGACCTGTAGATCCCCCCGGTCGCCACCTCCAGCAGCCGGCCCGCGCGGCGCAGGATCTTGGGCTGGTGCTCGTCGCGGAAGCGCTTCAAGGTGCGCGCCAGCAGCGCGCGCGCCAGCACCACCACCGCCAGCTCGCGGCGGGCGGCCTCGACCTGCGTGCGCACGCTGCCGAGCTCGAGCTCGAGCTCGGGCACCGAGCTCGACTGGCCCAGGCGGGTGCGCTCGTCCTTGAGGCGCGCCTGCTCTTGGATGCAGCGTTCGGCCTCCGCCTCGGCGCCGCGCTGGCGTTCCAGTGCGGCCTCCGATTCGAACTCCCAACTGGCCTCATCGGGCGCTTGCAGGGCCGCGAGCTCCTGCTCGTCGCCAGCCCACTCCCCGAGGGCCGCGTCGCGGGCCCTGCGCGCCAGCGCGGCGCGCTCCTCCGCCCGCGCGCGGGCCTGGAACTCCCGGTCGACACGCTCCAGCTCGGCGACACTCGCGGCGCCCAGCTCGGCCAGCAGGTCGGCCAGCTCGCGGGTCTTGGCCTCGTGCTCGTCGTGGGCCTCGGCGCGCTTCTTGTGTGCCTTTCCGAGCTCCTCGGCGGCGCTGGCGCGCAGGCCATCGCGCCGCCGCTCGTCGGCCAGCGCCCTGGCCAGCGGGGCGACCTGCGCCTGTGCCGCGCGCAGATCCACGGGCGCTTCGAGGCCCGCCAGGTCGCACAGGCGCGCGAGCCCCTCGAGCCAACGGGCATCCGCCTCGGCGCCGCCCTGCCATTCGCCGTCGCGGCGCTCGAATTCCGCCAGCGCTTCGCGGGCGCGCCGCACGGCGTCGAGGCAGGTCTCGAGCGACAGCGGGCCCAGATCCTCGGGCAGCCCGGCGCGGACGAGCTGAGCGCGCCAGGCCTCCGCTGCGCCCGCCAAGCTCCGTCGGCGTTCCTGAACCAGGTCGCGCTTGACCCGCAGCTCGCGGGCCTGCTGCTCTAGCACCCGCAGATCGCCTTCGGCCACTTGGCGGGTCTTTTCGTACCCCTCGGCCCGCTGGACCCGGCTCCAGGCGGCTTCCAAAGCCCCCGGCCCCGTGCAGCGCAGGCGCTCGCTCAAACTGGCTTGCCAGCGCACGTCGAAGGCCGAGAGGCCCGCGGCCTGCGCTTCGCGCTGCTGCTCGAGGCCCGCCAGGTCGCGGCGTCGCTCGCCGAGGCGCCGCGCCTTGCGCAGCCAGTCTTCGCCCTGCTCGAGCGCCAGATCGGGCGGCGCGCCGAGGGCGATCAAGTCCGCTCGCAGTTGCCCGGCCCGCTGCTCGAGATCCCCCAGATGCTGCAGCGCTTCCTGGAGCGACGCTGCGGCCGTTTTCGCAGCCTGCTGGGCGGCCTCGAGCTCGGCCTGGGCGGCCTTCAGGCGCACCTGCCGATCGCCGGCCTGCTGCCGCTGCTGGCGCAGGGCCCCGATCAGCCGCCGGGCCTGGGTCTCGTCCGCGGGCGCCGGGAATCCGAGGCGTGCGGCCAGGGGCTCGGCGCGCCGCAGCCAGTCCGCCTGGGCCCCTTCCGCCTGGCTGCGGCTGTCCAGCAGCTCCTGCCGGCGCT
>JBIKLM010000159.1:0-8890 GCA_044359835.1 Planctomycetota bacterium | reverse complement strand
CGTCCAGGTGGCCCTGCCGGAACCGCCGGAGGATCCGGAACTGAGGGCCGAGTTGGCCCGCGCCCAGCGCCTGGCGGCCTTTTTGGTGCACAAGCTGGGCGAGCGCCGCGACGAGCTGCTGGTGCGCGCCGAGCTGGCCAGCCGCGCGCGCCAGGCCCTGGCGATGCGGCCCCCGGACGCGACCGGGGAGAGCTGCGACATGCGCGGCTGAGGCGGTCCAAAGGCCGGTTTCAGGCCGAAATCGGCCGAATTCGGCCGGAATCGGCCCGATCCTGCCAGGCCTAGGGGCCCGTCGGCAGGGGCAGGCCGGGGCGCTCGTATTGGCTCGAAAAGCCCACGATGCGCCAGCCGGCGGGCGTTTCGACCCAGTGCAGCAGGTCGATCCCGCGGGTCTCCGCCGGGGCTGCGCCGGGTAGGTGGCCTTCGAAGGCCACGGCGGTCTGGGCCACGCCGCCGAAGCGGAAGGGCTCGATCCAGAGCACGCGCTCGAAAAGCCCTGTGGTGGCGCGCTCCGAGCCGGTGGCGTAGCGGCGGAAGCTCTCCAGGAACTGTTCGAGGCTCTCCGAGCGCGGCTCGCGCCCCGGCGTGACCGGCCCCAGGAAGCGGCAGTCGGGGTGGAACAGCGCGCGCATCGCGGCCCAATCGGGCTCGGACCCGGCTTCGAAGTCGAAGGCCCGATAGAGCCGTTCGATTCCGGCCGCCAGTTCGGGCGGCAGGTCCGCCGCGGGTCCGCTCGGGGCCGCCTGGGAGCTTTCGGGGGGCGCCGGCAGCGGCCCGGGCGCCGGCGCCGGCGGAGCCGTGCGGCAAGCGCCCAAGGCGCCGGGCAGGCCGGCCAGCAGCAGGGTCAGCATCGCGGCCCGGTGTCGCAACGCCAGCGGGCCGCGCTGGGTGGCGGCGGGAGGGGGGCCGATCTCCGGGCGCTGAGCAGCGCGGGGCGGGGCGTCGGTCGCGGCGCCGAGCGGCGGGGGCAGCGGGGTCATGGCCACAGGCTAGGCACCCGCCAGGGGCGAGGGGGCCGCCGTGCGGGGCCGGGTCGGACCCTGGGGGCGTTGTGCCAAGGCTGGGAGGAGGCCGGCCCCTGTCCGCAGATCCGACAGGGTTCGGTCGATGGGGGAGGCGCCGGGAGAGCGGCCTGTCGGATTCCGCGACACCCGGCGCGGGCGGTCCGTCCCGCCCGCTCGGCCCGCTCCCGCCGAGCCACCCCAAGGCCCTCGCCCCGCCCGATCCCATGCTGCACCGAGCCGCCACCCTGGCCTTGGCCCAGGACCAATTGGTCCGCTACTGGGTCGTCGTGGGCACCCTGCTCGGGGCCCTGTTCCTGGCCAGCTTCCTGGTCAAGCGCCTGGGGCTCAGGCAAAAGCTGCTGCGCTCGGCGCGGCGCTCCTTCCAGGTGCTGGACGTGCTGCCGCTCGGCCGCGGCCAGCGCCTGTGCGTGGTGCGCTGCTATGACCGCACCTTCCTGATCGGGGTCGGCGACAAGGAACTCTGCTCGATCACCGAGCTGGACCAGGCCGTGGTCGACAACGATCTGGCCAAGGAACCGCCGAGCGCGCGCCGCCCGGCACGCCCCTTCGGCGATTGGCTGGCGCCGCTGCTGCGCCCCGCGGGCGGCCAAGCCGCCGCGGCTCCGGCGCCCGCCGCGGCCGCGCCGGCTCCGGCGGCGGCGACCCGCGCCGAGGGCGAGCGCGCCACGCGCCAGCGCGTGGCCCAGGACCTCCTGGCGCGCCTCGAGCAGGAGCTGCCGGAGCTCGAGCTGGCCAGCCAGCGGCCGGCGGCCCCGGCGCGCCCGCGCGAGGCCAGCTCCCTGGGCCGCGGAGGCCTGCTCGGATGAGCGGCCTGTTGCGATTCGGCCGCGGCTGGCTGTTGCTGCTCAGCCTGTGGTTGTGCGCGCCGGCCGCGGCGGCCCTGCCGGCGCCGGCGCCGGCCGCGCCGAGCCCCGCCGCGCTCCAAGAGCCCGCCGGGCCCGTGGCGCAGGCGGCCGCTGCCGGAGCGACCGCGGAGGGCGCCGAGCGCGCCGGGCGGCTCTCGACGGCCCTCGAGATCGCGCTGCTGATGACCGTGCTCTCGCTCCTGCCCGGGGCGTTGATCTCGATCACCAGCTTCACGCGCATCGTGATCGTGCTCTCGTTCGTGCGCCGCTCCCTGTCGACCAACGAACTGCCGCCGACCCCGATCATCCTGGGCCTCGCGCTGTTTCTGACCGGTTTCGTGATGGCCCCGGTCGTGCGCGAGGTGCACGCCGCCGCCTGGGTGCCCTACAGCGAAGGCCGCCTGGCGCCGGACGCGGCTCTGGCGGCCGGCTGGGGCGAGCTGTCGGGCTTCCTGCTGGCCAACACGCGCCCCGAGGAGCTGGCCCTGTTCGCCGAACTGGCCACGGAAAGCGGCCAGGAGATCGACAGCGACCCCGAGCGCCTGCCGTTCACCGTGGTCGTGCCGGCCTTCATCCTCTCCGAGCTCAAGACCGCCTTCCAGATGGGCTTCCTGCTGTTCCTGCCCTTCCTGGTGATCGACCTGGTGGTGGCTTCGGTGCTGCTCTCGATGGGCATGTTCATGCTGCCGCCGGTGATGGTCTCGACGCCCTTCAAGGTGCTGCTGTTCGTGCTGGTCGACGGCTGGCACCTGATCTGCGAATCCCTGGTCCGCTCCTTCGCCGTCGCCTGATCCCCGCCATGGACCATTCGATCCCGATCGACCTGCAGCTGATCGACCTGGCGCGCCAGATGATGGTCACGGTGCTGCTGCTGGCGGCCCCGGCGCTGCTGGCGGGCCTGTGCGTCGGTTTGGCGGTCAGCCTGTTCCAGTCGCTGACCTCGATCCAGGAGCAGACCCTCAGCCTGGTGCCCAAGATGGTGATCGTGTTCGTGGTGGCGCTGCTGCTCTTGTCGCCGGCCCTGGCGGTGCTGCGCGAATACACCGCCGATCTGCTGGCGCGGCTCAACTCCTTCGGGCTGTCCTGAGATGCAAGCGGGGGATCCCTTCGCCTGGGTCCTGCCCTGGCTCGAGCCGGGCGGCCTGGAGGCCTTCGGGCTGTGCCTGGTGCGCACCACCGCGCTGGTCCTGGCGGCGCCCCTGTTCGGCCCGCGCACGGGCCTGACCGCCTTCCGCGTGGCCCTGATCCTGGTCTTGGCCGGCGTCGGCGCGGCCCACGGGCCGAGCCCCGCCGAGGCCGCCCTGGGCGCGGTGGGCCTGCCGGTCTACGCCACGCTGGCCCTGCGCGAGCTGGGCCTCGGTCTGTTCATGGGCATGCTCGTGCAGCTCGGGGCCCTGGCCCTGCGCATGGCCGGCGACGCCATCGGCACCGAGATGGGTCTGCAGATGGCCGCCCAGGCCGACCCGGACAACGGCATCTCGACCCCGCTGATCGCGCGCTTCTACGAGGAGCTCTACCTGCTGGCCCTGTTCAGCGTCGGCGGACACCTGTGGCTGGTGCGCGGGCTGGTGGATTCCTTCGAGCGCGCGCCGATCGGCACGGCCGCCTTGACGCCGGACCTGGGCCAGGACCTCTTGGCCGAGCTCGGTCGCGCGCTGGCCGCCGGCCTCAGCGTGGCGGCGCCGGTGCTGATCCTGATGGGACTCTTGACCCTCGGGCTCGGCCTGCTGGCCCGCACCGTGCCGCAGGTCAACATCTTCGATCTGTCGTTCAACCTGCGCGTCGGCGTGGGACTGGTGGCCCTGGTGCTGTTCCTGCCGACGCTCGAGCCGGCCCTGGGGCGCGCCGTGGCCGAGCTGCAAAGCGCCCTGGCGGCGGGCCTCGATCGGCTCGCGGAAACGGAGGCCGCCCATGGCTGAAGAATCGAGCGGCGAACGCACCGAAGAGGCCACCCAGCACAAGTTGGACGAGGCTCGCGAGCAGGGCCAGGTGGCCCTGTCCCAGGAGCTGGTCACGGCGCTGATGCTGGCGGCGGGCGTGGGCTCGCTGCTGCTCTCCGGCGGCTATCTGGCCGAGACCCTGGCCCAGGCGATCCACGACATGGCCCAGGCGCTCGCCGAGCTGGGGCCCGATCGCTGGGAACCGAACACCGTGGCGCTGCTGATCGCCCGCGAGGCCCAGCGCCTGGCGCTGCCCATGGCCGCCCTGCTGACCCCGATCCTGATCATGGGCCTGCTCGCCGGCTACGGCCAGATCGGCTTCCGGCTGTCGTCCAAGGCGCTCGAGCTCGATCTTTCGAAGCTCGACCCGCTCAAGGGCTTCGGGCGCATCTTCTCGCTGCGCGCCGTGGTGAAGACCGGCATGGGCCTGGCGAAGCTGTGCGCGCTGGGGGCGGCCCTGTGGATCGCCGCCGAGTCGCAGATCGTGCACTTGGCGGGCCTCGGCACCGAGGAACTCGGGCCCAGCCTGGCCATGGGCCTCTCCGTGCAGGTGCGCTTCCTGGCGATCGCGCTGGTGGCGATCCTGGCGCTGGCGCTGATCGACTTGCTCTATCAGCGCTTCCAATTCGCCAAGGACCAGCGCATGACCAAGCAAGAGGTGCGCCAGGAGGCCAAGAGCCAGGACGGCGATCCGGCCGTCAAGGGCCGCGTCAAGCGCATCCAGCGCGAGATCGCCACCAAGCGCATGATGGCCGAGGTGCCCAAGGCGACCGTGGTGGTCACCAACCCGACCCACTACGCCGTGGCGCTGTCCTACCCGCGCGACGAGGCGGGCAAGGCCCTCGAGAGCGCGCCACGGGTGGTGGCCAAGGGCCTCGACGAGGTCGCCCAGCGCATCAAGGCCCTGGCCACCGAATCCGGCGTGCCGCTCTACGAAGACGTGCCCCTGGCGCGCACGCTGCATGCCCAGTGCGAGGTCGGCGAGCTGATCCCCGAGGAGCTCTACGCGGCCGTGGCGGCCGTGCTGCAGCAGGTCTGGAGCGGTTCCGAGGAAGCGCGCCGGCGGCGCGAAGCCGGCGAGAGCGCCCTGCGGCGCGGCGCGGCGGGGGAGGTGCTTAGGTGAGCGGCGCCCTGGCGCAACCGAGCAGCGGCCCGGGTCCCTCCGTGGCCCAGCTGGGCGCGGGCCTCGGGCGGCTGGGCGCGGGCATGATCCGCCACGCCGACTGGCTCCTGGGCCTGTTCGTGCTGGCCATGATGGTGATCCTGGTCACGCCGCTGCCGCCGCTGCTGCTCGACCTGGCCCTTTCGGCGAACCTGGCCGCGTCGCTGCTGATCCTGCTGGTCACGCTCAACGTGCGCAACACGGCCGAGCTGTCGACCTTCCCGACGCTGCTGCTGTTCACGACCCTGTTCCGCCTGGGCCTCAACGTCGCCAGCACGCGCCTGATCCTCTCGGGCGGCGAGGCCGGCGCGATCATCGAGGCCTTCGGCCACGTGGTGCTGGGCGGCAACCTGGGCGTGGGCCTGGTGGTCTTCCTGATCCTGATCATCATCCAATTCGTGGTGATCACCAAAGGCGCCGGGCGCATCAGCGAGGTGGCCGCGCGCTTCGTGCTGGACGCCATGCCCGGCAAGCAGCTGGCCATCGACGCGGACCTGTCCGCCGGCCTGATCGAAACCGACGAAGCGCGCAGCCGCCGCGCCGCGGTGGCCGCCGAGGCCGAGTTCTACGGAGCCATGGACGGCGCCTCCAAGTTCGTGCGCGGCGACGCGGTGGCCGGCCTGATCATCACGGCCCTCAACCTGGTCGGCGGCATCGCCATGGGCATGCTGGCCTCCATGAGCCTCTCCGAGGCCGCTGAGCGCTACGCCACCCTGACCGTCGGCGACGGCCTGGTCAGCCAGATCCCGGCCCTGCTGGTTTCGACGGCAGCGGCGGTCCTGACCACGCGCGCCTCCGGCCGCCAGAGCCTGGGCCAGAACCTGGCCAGCCAGGTGGGCGGTCGCCCCAAGGCGACCCTGATCGCGGCAGGCGTCGTGTTCCTGCTGGGCTTCATGCCCGGAATGCCCAAGCTGCCGTTCCTGCTGCTCAGCACGGGGCTCTTGCTGCTGTGGCGCTCGACCCAGGGCGCGGATGGCGCGAAGACCCTGCTGGAGGCCTCCGGGGCGGCCGAGATCGACCCCGCCAGCCGGCCCAAGCCGGCGCCGCTCGAGTCTCCGGAACAGAAGGAAGCGCGCGAGGTCGAGGAGCTGCTGGGCGTCGATCGCCTGGGCCTCGAGATCGGCTATCGCCTGATCCCGCTGGTCTCCGACAAGAGCGGCACCGGCATCCTCGAGCACATCGGGCAGCTGCGCAAACGCCTGGCGGCCCGCGAAGGCTTGGTGCTGCCCTCGGTGCGCATCAAGGACAACGTGCGCCTCGAGCCCAACGCCTATCGGATCCTGGCGGGCGGCGTCGAACTGGCCCGCGGCGCGATCGAGCCCGGGCGCTATCTGGCCATGGAGGACGGCACGCGGCGCATCGGCCGCGGCAAGCCGCTCAAGGGCAAGAGCGCCACGGATCCGGCCTTCGGGCTGCCGGCCATCTGGGTCGACGAGCTGGAGCGCAACGAGGCCGAATTGCGCGGCTACACGGTCGTCGACGCGATCTCGGTGCTGGTCACGCACCTCTCGGAGGTGCTCAAGCAGGCCCTGCCGGACATTCTCTCGCGCGACGACGTCAAGCAGCTGGTCGAGCTGGCCAAGTCCTCGGCGCCGGCGGTGGTCGGCGAGCTGGTGCCGGATCGGCTGGGCTACGCCGAGGTCCAGGCGGTGCTCAAGAACCTGCTGCGCGAGGAGGTCCCGATCAAGAACATGCCCGGCATCCTCGAGGCCCTGGCCGATGCGGCCGCCAAGTCGAAGGATCCGGAAACCCTGACCGAGCTGGTGCGCCAGCGCCTGGCGCGGGCCCTGTGCGAGCGCTACGGCGACGAGCAGGCCAAGCTCCTGGCCGTGACCCTCGATCCAGACGTCGAGGGCCGGCTGTCGGCCACGGTCAACCGCCGCGCCGAGGGGGAAGGCGATCCGGTCGGACCGGCCTACCTGCACCGTCTGGTGGAGGAGATCGAGCGCAAGATTAGCGCCGCCTCCAAGGGCGGCAAGCGGCCGGTGCTGCTGGTGCGCTCCAGCGTGCGCCGCTTCGTCTCCGAGCTCGTGCGCGGCACGCTGCCGAAGCTCCCGGTGCTCTCCTACAACGAGGTCGTCTCGGCCCGTGAGGTCGAGACCGCCGCGATCGTGCGGCTGGAGGAAGTCAAAGCATGAAGATCCATCGGGTGCGCGGGCGCGATCTGCGCGAAGCCCTGAGCCGCGCCCAGCAGATGCTCGGTGCCAGCGCCCTGGTGCTCTCCAGCGAGCGCGGGGAGGACGGCGGCGTGACGCTGTCGGTCGGCGCGCCGCCCGAGAAGCCCGTCGAACGCCTGCGGCGTTTGGGTTTCGGCGGCGACGAGCCCCAAGCCGTCCGCGGCGCTCCGAGCGGCCTGCCGGTCCACGAGCCCGCGCTGCGCGAGGTGCGCCGGCGCATGAAGCAGCACGGCTGCTCTTCGGAGTGGGTCGAAGCCCTGTGCGGCAGCCTGGCCAGCGGCCCCGGTGAGGCCCAGCACCCGATCGACGCGGCCGCGCGCCTGATCCCCGGCGAGTTCAAGCTGGCGCCGGCGCCGCGGCCCGGCAGCGAGGGGGCCGCGATCGCCCTGGTCGGGCCGACCGGGGTCGGCAAGACCACCACGCTGGCCAAGCTGGCCGAGCGCCTCTCGCGCTCCGGGCGGCGGGTCGTGCTCGCCAGCCTGGATCGCTTCCGGGCCGGGGCCTTCGACCAGTTGCGCGCCTTCGCGGAGCGCCTCGAGCTGCCGTTCATCGAGCTCGGCCAGGGCCCCGAGCGCCTGTCCGAGCTGGCCCAGCTCGGGCCGCGCGACGTGCTGCTGGTCGACACGACCGGGCGCTCGCCCAAGGACCGCGCCGCCCTGGCCGAACTGGCCGACGAGCTCGAGCGCCTCGGGCGCGGCCCGAGCCTGGCGGTCTATCTGGTGCAATCGGCGGCCGCCAGCCGCGCGGCGCTGCTCGAAGCCCATCGCGCCTTCGCCAGCCTCGAGCCCAGCGGTTTGGTGATCACCAAACTCGACGAGAGCGGCGAGCCCGGCCAGGTGCTCGACTACGCGCGCCTGGCCCGGCTGCCCCTGGCCTTCCTGTGCGACGGCCAGGAGCTGGGCCGGCACCTGCACCGTCCGCGCGCCGAACAACTCGCCGACCTGGTCCTGCGCGGGAGGCTGCCGTGAACCCGACCCTGGGCCTGGCCTTCAACCAGCAGGCCGGCGGCGCTTCCCTCGAGCCGCTGCGCCAGCGCCTGGCGGCGCCCTTCGCCCTGGTGACCGGCGGCAAAGGCGGCGTGGGCAAGACCTCCGTGGCCGCCAACCTGGCGGTCGCCTTGGCCCAGCGCGGCCGGCGCGTGCTGCTCTGCGACTTCGATTTCGCGCTCTCGAACCTGCACCTGTGCTTCGGGCTCGAGCCCGCGCGCACCCTCGAGGACGCGCTCCAAGGGCGCTGTTCCCTGGCGGATTGCCTGCTCGAAGCCGAGGGGGTCGTGCTGCTGCCGGCGGCCTGCGGGGCCCCCGACCTGGCGCGTCCCGACAGCGCCCGCCGCGCGAGCCTGTGGCGCGGGCTGCGCGAGCTTTCGGCCCGCTTCGACCTGGTGCTGGCCGACAGCGCCGCCGGCATCGGACCGGACGTGCTGGCCTTCGCGGCGGTCGCCGATTACGTGCTGCTGGTCACCCAGCCCGACCCCGCGGCCATGGCCGATGCCTACGGCCTGCTCAAGGGCCTCAGCCAGTTCGCCGCCGAGCGGCGCCTGGCGGTGCCCACGCCCGAACTGCTGATCAACGCCGCCGCTTCGCCCCAGGCCGCCGAGGCGGTCGCCCAACGCCTAGCCAGCGTGGCGCAGCGCTTCCTGTCGCGCTCTCCGCGCCTGGCCGGCTGGTTGCCGCGCTCCCAGGAGCTCTACGCCAGCGCCCTGGCCCAGCGCCCGCTGCTGGCGCGCAGCCGCGCTTGCCTG
>JBIKLM010000158.1:0-8897 GCA_044359835.1 Planctomycetota bacterium | reverse complement strand
CGAGGTCCTTGGGGTAGGCGCGGCGCAGGAACTGCACCGGGTTGTGCAAGCAGGCCTCCCACATCTCCGGGGAGATCTCGCGGAACAGGCTGGGGGCGTCCTGATCCCAGCTCCACCACAGATTGCTGGCCAGCCGCTCGAGGTGCGCCAGGGCCTTGGGTAGGCGCGCTTCGACCTCGAAGGTGCGCAAGCGCGGGCGGCGTTCGATGCGCGGGCCGGTCTGGGTCACCGAAACCAAGCGGTGCACGCGCGGCGCCGGCTGCGGGCGCTCGCTGGCCAGGGCCAGGGCGCGCTCGAAGGACTCCTCGTAGTGCCGGATCAGGCTGTTCCAGGAGAACTTGGCCGCCGCCGCCAGGGCCGCGCCGCGGATCTGCTTCTGGCGCTCGAGATTGGCCTGGAAAGCCAGGATCGCGCTGGCCAGGTTGCGGGCGAAGGCTTCGTCCGAGATGCCCAGGCGCGGCAGGACCGTGACCCCCTGCTCGGGCCCGATGCCGTTCTCGCGCGCCCACACGCCGAAACCGGCCATGTCGGTGGTGATCGTCGGCACGCCGACGCCCACCGACTCAGCCGGGGTGTAGCCCCAGGGCTCGTAGAAGGACGGGAAGCAGGACAGGTCGCAGGCCTTGAGCGCGGCTTCGTATTGCAGCGGCAGCAAGGGATCGCTGCCGTCCAGGTAGACCGGCACCTGGATCAGCTTGACCCGCGAGCGGGCCCGGTTGACCAGGCCCAGGCGCTCGGCCTGGCGCTGGATCGGATCGCGTTCGCGCTCGATGATCTCGTGGCTGGAGATGCCCTCGGGATCGTGCGAACCGCCCAGCAGGCATTCGCGCACCTTGCGGCGCGGGCCGGACTGGGCCGCGGGGATCAGCAGGAAGCAGACCAGGCTCTGGCCGGGCTGCGTGTTGATCTGTGCCAAGGCGTCGAGCAGCACGTCGATGCCCTTGTTGTGCATCTCGTAGCGACCCGAGATCACCAGCAGGGTGGCTTTGTGCAGGTCCTCGCCGCACATGCAGGAGGCCAGGTGCGTGAGCGCCGTGCGGGCCTCCTCGTGGTGCGCGGAGTCCGAGAGCTCCGCCAGCAGGCCGAGATCGAGGCCGTTCGGCACCACCGGTTGGGCCTGGCGGCGATGCATCAGCTCGACCTCGGCCGCGGTGATGGCGCTGACCGTGGTGAACACGTCGGCGGCGCGGGCCACGGCTCCTTCGATCGAGTGCTTGGCGCGCACGCCGACCTGGTCGGCGGCCTCCTCGGGGGTGCGATGCCCCAGGGCCGCGGCAGGCGGCAGACCGCTCGAGGACAGGGCCCGGCCGAGGATCGTCGCGTGGGTGGTGAAGATCGTGGCGACGTAGGGCAGGTGGTCCTTGAGGTACAGGAGCCCCGAACCCGTCATCCATTCGTGGAACTGCGCCACCGAGCGCCCTGGCTGGGCTTCGTGCTCGAGCCACAGCTCGATGGCGATGCCGGCGGCGTGGCCGAACATGGCCGGCTCGACGTAGTCCCAGCCCCCGAACAGGGAGTCGACCTTGTGGCGCTCCCACAGGCCCGAGAGGATCGCGTCCTTCTGCTCGAACAGCTTCGAGAAGCCGATCAGGATCGTGCGCGGGCGCCCAGGAATGTTCCAGCGCCCGACGCGGGCGTTGATGCCGCGCGCCGCAGCCGCGGCCTCGAAGGCCTCATGGCCGCTTTCGACCTCGAAGGGGCGCGCCTGGGTCTGCTGACCGTGCAGCCACGGGCCGACGCACACGTACCGGTCGCCCAGCCGGTGGACCAACTCGCGCGCCTTGGAGGACACCACCGTGTAGATGCCGCCCACCTTGTTGGCGACTTCCCAGCTGACCTCGAACAGATTGAATTGCATGGATCGGAAGCGGATCGGCGGCGGGTGGCACTGGGCGGGGGCGCCCTGTGGGCACTACCGGGGGGCTATTCGAACCGCGCTGCTCCGCGACTTGCGCCGCGGAGCGCGCGGTCTCAGCGGGCGTGGCTGGAATGGGAAGGAGCTTCCGGGCCGGCCCGGTGGCGTGTACCGGGGGCCTGTTCGAGGGCCATCGGCGGGCGCGGCATCAGCAGGGGGCCGGCGTCCGATTCCTGGGCTTCCCGTTCGGCCAGCCTGGCGCGGAAGTCGGCCAGCACATTGGCCAGGGTGATGTAGGCGTCGTGCGGCGTCGCGTAGGGGCTGAAGTACTTGTGCACGTCGCCGTCCGAGAAGAACTTGACGCACATGTAATAGAAGTGGTCCGAGGTGGTCAGCTTGCGCCAGACCTCCAGGGGCTCCGGATCGCCGCGCTCAGCCAGGGCCCGCACCGCGCCGGCCAGCTGATAGACCGCTTCGTGGGCGCCGCGCTGCATGGCGTTGTCGAGCCAGGCGGTCAGGTCGCGCTCCGCGTCGGCCCAGGAGACGGGGTGCGGGATGTCGAGCCGCGCGCTCGGGTCGGTCGAGCGCGCCACCTCGCTGGGCGTCTCGAAACGGAAGCGCGGATGGGCCAGCACCGCGCCGGGCAGGGCCTCCATGAAGTGGAAGATGCCCGTGTCGGCCCACTGGTGCTCGCCGAAGGTCTCGAAGTCCATGAACAGCCCGACGAAGCGGTCTTCGGCGGGCAGTCCGTGCACCCAGGAGGCGAACTTCTCGGCGCGCAGGGGCCATTCGGACCAGGCCCGGTTCGAGAAGCGGAAGGCGATGTCGTCGGAGAGCTTGTAGGAGCGCAGCAGCAGCTTGATGCGCTCGGAGCCCTCGGGCCGATACACGCGGTGCGGGCTGCGCCAGCCGAGCAGGTGGTCGGCGCCCTCGCCCAGGATCGCCTCGAAGCCGAGTTCCTCGGCCAGGCGCGCGATGCGGTTGCTGAGGATCAGTTCGGTGTTGCGGAAGGCGGTCGGCTTGCGGCCGAACAGGGCCTCGATGCGCTGGGACTGGGTCCTGACCTGGTCGCGGAATTCGCGCTCGTCGCCCAGGGCCGACAGGGAGTGGTGCGAGGTCTCGCACAGGAACTCGACGCAGCCCGTGCGCGCCAGGCGGCGGAAGCTCTCGAGCGTCTCGGGGGACCAGCGCTCCATCTGCTCGAGGGCCGTGCCGGAGACCGAATACGAGCAGCGGAACCGCCCCTGGTGCGCTTCGACGGCGCGCAGCAGCAGCGCGTTCATCGGCAGGTAGCACTTGTGTGCCACGCGCTCGAGGATGCGCTTGTTCTCGGCGTCGTCGAAGTAGTCCTCGCTGCGGCCGATGTCGAAGAACCGATAACGGCGCAGTCGGTGCGGCTGGTGGACCTGGAAGTAGAAGACGAGGCTGGTCATGGCACGAGCTCCCGGTAGATCTGGCGCAACAGGTCGCCGCGCAGCTCCCAACGCATGCGCCGCACCTCGTCGCGGCCCTGTTCCACCAGGTGGCGGCGCAGGGGCGCGTACTCGAGGACGGCGAGGATCTTGTTGGCCAGCTCCTCGACATCCCAGAAATCGACCTTGAGGGCGTTGGCGAGCACCTCGCTGACGCCGCTCTGGCGCGAAACGATCACCGGCACGTCCAGGGCCATGGCCTCGAGCGGCGTGATGCCAAAGGGCTCAGAGACCGACGGCATCACGTACAGGTCGGCCATCGAGTACATGCGCTCGACGTCGTCCCCGCGCAGGAAGCCGGTGAAGAACAGGTTGTGGATCAATCCCAGGCGTGCCGAGCGGGCCACCACTTCGGGGAACATGTCCCCCGAGCCCGAGACGACGAAGCGGGTCCGTGGCCGCTCGCGCACCACGCGCGCGGCGGCTTCGATGAAGTACTCGGGGCCCTTCTGGAAGGTGATGCGGCCCAGGAACAGCACGATCGGATCGCGGATCGAGCGCTCGAGATGCCACTGCGCGCGCTGCTCGGACTGGGTCACCGCGTTGTGCACCACGCGCAGCCGCTCCGGGCGCACGCCGTAACGCCGGCGCGCGATGCTGGCCGTGTAGTGGCTGACGCACACGACCCGGTCGGCGGCCGCCAGGCCCATGCGCTCGATCGCCAGCACGCGCTGGTTGGGGTTGTCGCCGGTGCGGTCGTACTCGGTGGCGTGCAGGTGGCAGACCAGCGGCACGCCCTTCAGGCGGCTGACCGCCACGCCGGCCAGGTAGGTCATCCAGTCGTGGGCATGCACGAGCTGGAAATCGTGTTCCTTGGCGATCTCGGCGCAGGCGATCGCATAGCGCGCGACCTCGTCGAACAGGCCCGCGCCGTAGCCGCCCCAGATCTCGAAGGTGCTGTCCTCGAAGCGCTCGCCGCGGCCGACCGCGGCGGCGATCTCTTCGCCCAGGGCCAGCCAGCCGAGGGCCCGGTCCGGCAGCGGCTCGCGGCGCCGGCCGCTGGCCGAAGCCAGGCGCTTGCTGCGCTCGAGCAGCGCCAGGACCTGAGAGGAGAAACGCTGCTGATAGCTCTCGGCGCTGGCGTAGGGCGCCAGGGTGCTGTCGATGGCCAGCAGTTCGAGGCGCGGCTCGCGCAGGAGTTCGAGCCGGGCCGGGCTCGCGCCGGGCGTGGCCGCGGGCCCCGCCTCGCTGCCGAGGCCTGCACCGCTGGCGCGCACCGCGGCGCTGCCTGCGGCTTGGGCCACGTTCTCCCCGGAGCCCGGAGAGGGTTCCTCGCCGGGCTCTTCTACGCGGCGCGAGAGTCGCACCTGGTTGGCGCCGCGCAGCGACATGCGCCCCGGGCGCTCGTCGCCGAACGCGCGCGGCACCACGAACAGCACGTCGACGTCGGTGTGCGCCAGACCCCGCGTGATGCCCTCGCAGGCGGTCCCGAGGCCCCCGGAGATGTGCGGCGGGAATTCCCAGCCCAGCATCAGGACCTTCATCGCGGCAGCGCCCCCCTCTCGGCTTCGGCCAGCAGGGCCTTGGCGCGGAGCAGCTCGGCGACGCTCCAGGCCTGGGCGATCGCGCCGCCCGGGCGATGCGGGGGATCGCCGTCGAACAGCTTCGAAACCTGGCCCAGGCCGCCGGAATGGAGCGTTTCTTCGAAACCGTCGACCAGCCGCGCGAGCTGCTCGATACGCGGGCGGTCCCCGGGGAAGGCGCGCAGGCTGGCCTCGACGTAGAAGCCCGTCAGCCAGGGCCAGACGCAGCCCTGGTGGGCGGCGCGATCGCGCTCCTCCTGGTGGCCCACGTAGCGGCCGCGATAGGCCAGCTCCGTTGGCGAGAGGGTGCGCAGGCCCCGCGGGGTCAAGAGCTCCGCTTCGATGCGCCGCACGATCCAGGCGCGCTGGTCGGCAGACAGCGGGGAGCCCGGCAGGGCCGCAGCGATGATCTGGTTCGGTCGCACCGTCAGATCGGCGCGCTCGCCGTCGACCACGTCCGCCAAGAGGCCCTGCTCGTCGCTCCAAAAACGCCGCACGAAGGCCTCGCCCGTGCGCCGCGCTTGCTCCGCGGCCGCCGGTTGACCCTCGAGGCGCGCCAGGAATTGCAGCAGGAACACCCACAGGGCGTTCAATTCCACGGGGCAGCCGTGCCGCGGGGTCACCGGACCCTCCGCGACGATGGCGTCCATCCAAGTGACCGCGAGTCCGTCATGCCCAGCATGGAGCAGGCCTTCGCGATCGACGTGCAGACCGAGCTCGGCCCCCTGCCGGTAGGCCTGTTCGATCCCGCGGAGCGCAGGCCGGAGTTTGGCCGTGAGGTCCGGGTCGGGAGACTTTTCCAGCGTGCGCCAGGCCGCCAGAGCGAACCACAACGCCGCATCGGCGGCACCGTACTGGCTGTCCGCGGCGTCCCGACCGTAAATATTCGGCAAGAGACCGCCGCGCAGGTAGGGCAGGGCGGCGAGCAGCAGCTCCTTGGCCTGATCGCTGCGGCCGCGCGCCAGGGTCAGCCCCGGCAGGGCCACGAAGGTGTGCCGGCCGCGCTCCTCGAACCAGGGGTAGCCCGCGATGACGCCCAAGCGGGCGGTTTCGTTGCGATACAGGAAGGCCTCGGCGGCCGATTCGAGGCGCCCGCGGAAACCCGGCGACCAGGCGCGCTCCTGGGCCAAACGGCGATCGGCGGCGGCTTCGAAGGCACCCCGGGGATCGGCGATCGGACCTTCGATCGAGGCCGCCAACCACCATTCGGCTCCGGGCGCGAAATCGCCGTCGTACCAGCCGGGGCAGAACTGGTCTTCGTGGCCTTCGTAGCCGCGCAGCAGGTCCTGCGTGTACTCGATGCCACGGTACCAGAGCGGATCGGCCTCGAAGCGCGGGCTGCCGCTGCTGGAGGCGGCGCTGAAGTGCAGAGCCGGCAGGGAGGCATAGGGGCGCACCACGAGCCCGGCGCTGCTGCGACCGACGCGCGGATCGAGGGCCAGGTTCTCGAAGGTCAGCGTGCGCGCTTCCCGGCAGGCCAGCAGCGGGCGCAGGGACAGCCCGAGCCCTTCGCGCTCGCCGACGTTTCGATAGCGCAGCAGCACGGTGCGCTCGCCGCGCGGCATCAGCACCTCGCGCTGGATCACAGCCAGCCCCATGCGGTAGGTCCAGCGCGGCCAGGGCACCAGCGCGAACTCCTCGAGCCCCAGGTCGCCGTCCGGCAAGAACGTGCCCCGATAGCGCGTCAGGTTCAGCAGATAATGCCGGCCGTGCCCGTGGACCTTCTCCTCGAAGCGCGACAGGAACACGTGGCGCTCCCTGTGGCCATCCGGCTGGGCGACCAGCAGCCCATGGAAGCGCCGGGTCGGGCAGGCCAGCACGGTCGAGCTGGCATATCCGCCCCGGCCGTCGGTCTCGAGCCACTCGCGGGAGAGGGCCAGCTCCAGGCGGCTCAGGTGCTCCCGGTCGAGGCGCAGCACCGGTTCCGCGGGGCGTTCGTGGGTCAAGGGACGGGTCACTGGGCTCGGGGGGCGTCTTCCGGCCGCCGCCGGGGCCGGCGGGGGGCAAAACAGTGTGGGTTTTTTTGCGGCCGAAAGGGACGCGGCGGGGCGATCCCCGCCGGCCTCAGGGGCGGAGCTGGGACCGCTCGGGCGGGCAGCAGGCGGCGGCCGGGTCCCGGTTGGACAGGAACACGTTGTTCTCGCCCGCGTAGGACCAGGCGGGCAGGCCCGGGGCGCCCTCGAAGCGGCACACCTCCGCCTGGCCCACCAGGGCCGGCCGGTCGGCCGCCGGCATGGCCAGCGGCTCGTAGCAGCGCCATTCCGGCATCGAGCAGCAGGCCCGGTCCGCGCGCGCTTGCCCGGCGAGCTCGAACAGCCCCGGGGCGCTCAGGCGGAAGGCGTCGCCTTGGCGTTCGAAATCCAGGGCCCGGGCTTCGACGCCCAGGATCTCGCCCAGCAGGGCGCCGTGCTCGCGCCGCGCCCAGCGCTCGAGCTCGCGGGCCTGGCGGCCGTCGGCGCGCGCATCGATCCACAGCCAGCTGCGCCGCGGGCCCGCCTGATCGAGGTTTCCCTCGCCCTCCACCGCAGCCGCCAGCAACAGGCCGTCGACCGACACGCCCGGGGCCAGCTCCCCGACCATGCGCCAGCCGAACAGCCCCTCGCGCCCGTTGCTCTGGGCCTCGCCCATGTAGTGGCAGGCGCCCGCAAAAACCGCGGCTGAACGCGCCTCCAGGGCCTCGCACTGAAGGCCAGCCCAGCTCCCGGGGCCGCACGCCACGCGGCCTGCATAGCCGGTGGTCCGGGACAGCAACCAGGCCCCCAGCCCGAGAACAGCGCCGATTCCGAGGACAGCAAGGGTTTTCATGGATCGCTCCTCCGCGACCGATCCTAGTCGCGCCCCCCCCGGCCCGCCAGCGCCCGCACCCGAGCAAGCCCCGAATCCCCCCCCGGCACCCGCACCCCGCCGAAAACGACTTCGTCCCCCCCACCGCGCCCCCAGGCGCAACACGCCCGCCCGCTCTCCCCATCCGCTCGGTCCCCCGAGGGAGCCCTAGCGGCTCCCCGCAGTCGTGGCGCCAGGGGTTCGAGTGGTCGAGTCGTCGGCTGGTCCGGATGGCCCAGGCGGTCCGGGTGGTCCGGACCGTCCTCGCCAGCCCCGTCGATCTCCCACACGGTCGTGTGGTTGGGCGGTGGGCGGCGGTCCTTCGGGGGCATGCACCCCTCCTTCCAGCCCATGAAGCAGGGCTCGTGGCGCCACAAGAATGGCGCGCAGGTCAGGACATCGACCTCGGCGCCGCGCTCCGCCGCTTCTGGGATCGTCGAGACCTGGGCTCGGGATAGTCGTTCCCCCTATAGAGGAACTCCCGATGAAGGCCGTTCTATCTGGAAATCCGAATTCCCGATGCGCTCCTTTCGGTCATAGCAGCATCTCCCACAACGACTATATAAGCTCTCAGTCCATGACCGGCACTGCCGCAGAGAACCCTGATGTGTGCACACCAGAGGCATCCATTAGCGATCTCCCACAAGCACACTATGCAATACACTCCTTGGAACCCTAACGATATAATCGAAATCCGCCCTATCCATCGCACTCGCATTTAGATCAGCATTATGAACACAGAACCCCAATTCTATGATGACCCCATGCCAAGGCAGTTGCTCGAGATCACGCAAAACAAAGTCCACCGGCAAGATATATGTTCGGTTGTCACTTGACGCCAACCGAAGCCCGTTGTGCGAGCGGCGTAGATCGAATGTTCCCTCCCAGCCAAGACACGAGAAATAAGTCCCTTCCTCCGCGACAGCAATAAATCTAAGCAATGCGCTTGGTCCGAGATCGCCATCGGGCGTTCGACGTCCAAGAAGAGGAAATACTTTAACCCTTCCGTTGGCAATCGATTTAGGCATACCCATCGCGATGAACTCATAGTCCGGCTCCAGCAGATCCTTGGCGATGATTAACTGATCGATCGGCACGAAACGAAGAGGCAATACCCGATCCAAGTGATAGATGCCGAAACTCAGCATGGACAGCAATAATGCAACAGTCGTAAGGCACCCTAGCTTTTTCAACAAAGAGTTGATTTTCGCTTTCATCGGTAAA
>JBIKLM010000157.1:0-8907 GCA_044359835.1 Planctomycetota bacterium | reverse complement strand
ACGACGTGGCCGGCGATGGCACCACCACCGCGACCGTGCTGGCCTCCGCGATCTTCAACGAAGGCCTCAAGTACCTGGCCTCCGGCGTCAACCCGATGCTGCTGCGCACCGGGATCGAGAAGGCCGTCGAAGTGGCCGTGGCCTCGATCGCCGAGCAGTCACGCAAGATCAAGTCCAAGGAAGAGAAGGTCGCCATCGGCACCATCTCGGCCAACAACGACGCCAAGATCGGCAAGCTCCTGGCCGATGCCTTCGAGAAGGTCGGCGACCAAGGCGTGATCACCGTCGAGGAGAACACCGGCATCGAGACCCAGCTGCAGGTCGTCGAGGGCATGGAGTTCGACAAGGGCTACGTCTCGCCGTACTTCGCCACCAACGCCTCCAAGCTGGTGGCCGAACTCGAGGATCCCTACATCCTGATCCACGAGAAGAAGCTCTCGAACGTGCGCGAGATGATCCCGCTGCTCGAGAAGACCGCCCAGACCGGGCGCCCGCTGCTGATCATCGCCGAGGACATCGAGGGCGACGCCCTGGCGGCCCTGGTGATCAACAAGCTGCGCGGCATCCTCAACGTGTGCGCGGTCAAGGCCCCCGGCTTCGGCGAGCGCCGCAAGGCCTACCTGGGCGACATCGCCGCCTTGACCGGCGGCCAGGCGATCACCGAGGAGCTGGGCCTGTCCCTCGAGAAGCTCACCGTCGATCAACTGGGCAGCGCCAAGCGCGTGCGCATCACCAAGGACTCGACCACCCTGATCCAGGGGGCCGGTTCCAAGAAGGACATCGAGGAACGCTGCAAGCAGATCAAGGTCCAGATCGAGAAGACCAACTCGGACTACGACCGCGAGAAGCTGGAAGAGCGGCTGGCCAAGCTGTCGGGCGGCGTGGCCGTGCTCAAGGTCGGCGGCGACACCGAAGCCGAGATGAAGTCCAAGAAGGACCTGGTCGAAGACGCGCTCAACGCGACCCGGGCCGCGATCCAGGAAGGCATCGTGCCCGGCGGCGGCGTGGCGCTGCTGCGGGCGGCCGATGCCGTGCTGGCGGCGCGCTTCAAGGGCGACGAGCGCTTCGGCGCCGAGATCATCGCCAAGGCCATGACCATGCCCCTCTACCAGATCGCCGAAAACGCCGGCGAGAACGGTGCGGTCGTGGTCGACCAGGTGCGCGAAAAGGGCAAGACGTTCGGCTTCGACGCCCTCAAGCGCGAGTACATCGACATGCTCAAGGCCGGCATCATCGACCCGGCCAAGGTCGTGCGCACGGCTCTGCAGAACGCGGCCTCGATCGCCGGCCTGCTGCTGACGACCGACTCCATGATCACCGAGATCAAGGACGACAAGGCGGCGGTCGAAGGCTCGCTGAGCTGATTCCGGGGGGGGCGGATCGGGAAGATCCGCCCACGCGGAACGAGGCTGGGGCGCCAGGAACCTGGCCTGCGGCCTGCTCCGGCTGGATGACTCCGGCTGGATGACTCCGGCTGGATGACAACCGGCTGGATGACAACCGGCCGGAAACCGCTCGGCTGGGGTCAAACCCGGGTCGTCCGGCCTGCCTGTCCGCCCGCCCGGTGAGGCGGTCAAGGGCTGGGATCGACGAGGCCCGTCGCTCCCAGCCTTCGGTCTCCAGGCCCTCCCGATCTGGACCCCCGACCCGATCTGGACCCCCGACCCGATCTGGACCCAGCGACACCGGGGACCGCTGCGGCCTGCTCCCTCGACCGCGCCGAGCCCGGGCGAAGCCGCGCGGCCCCCCGTCCAAGGCAGCCTCCCGGGGGAGCCCCGGGCGAAAGGCAGCCGCAGAACCGCCGCAGAACCAACGTTGGCCCCCCGATCCCATGGCTTCCAAACGCGACTACTACGAGGTCCTGGGCGTCGAGCGCAACGCCAGTGAGGAGGACATCAAGAAGGCCTATCGCAAGCTGGCCCTCAAGTACCACCCGGACCGCAACCCGGGCGACGCCAGCGCCGAGGGCAAATTCAAGGAGGCCGCCGAGGCCTACGACGTCCTGGGGGACGAAAAGAAGCGCGCCCAGTACGACCAGTTCGGCCACGCGGCCTTCGCCGGGGGCGGCTCCGGCGCCGGAGGCCCAGGGGGCGGATTCCGCGACCTGAACGACATCTTCGAGCGCTTCGGCGACCTGTTCGGAGGCGCCGGCGGGGGCGTGTTCGGCGACCTGTTCGGAGGGGCTGGACGCCGCTCGGGCCGGGGCGGACCCCGTGCGGGTCGGGACCTCAAGATCGTGCTCGAGCTGACCCTCGAGGAGATCGACCAGGGCGTCGAGCGCACCGTCTCCCTCAAGCGCCAGGAGCCCTGCGGCGTCTGCTCGGGCAGCGGCGCCAAGGGCGGCAAGCCGCCCGCCACCTGCCGCACCTGCGAGGGTCGCGGGCAGGTCAGCCGCTCCCAGGGTTTCTTCGCCATGATGACCCCCTGCCCCACCTGCGGTGGGCGCGGCGCGGTGATCGAAGACCCCTGCAACGCCTGCCGCGGAAGCGGGCAACAGGGCGCCAAGGCCGAGATCGAGATCGCCATCCCGGCCGGGGTCGAGGACGGCATGCGCATCCGCGTCGAAGGCCAGGGGGACGCCGGGGAACCCGGCGCTCCGCGCGGCGACCTGTACGTGGTGGTGCGCGAGAAGGAACACCGCATGTTCCAGCGCAGCGGCGCAGACCTGCTCACCGAGGTCCCCTTCAGCCTGGCCCAGCTGGCCCTCGGGGACAAGGTCGAGATCCCGACCCTGCGCGGGCGCGTGCAGATGGCCGTGCCCCCCGGCACCCAATTGGGCCGCGTGTTCCGCCTGCGCGGGCAGGGGCTGCCGGTGCTGGACGTGACCGGTCGGACCCCGGCTTCCCAGGCCCAGCGCGGGGATCAGCTGGTGCGCGTGTTCCTCGAGGTTCCCACCAAGCTCAGCGATCGCCAGAAGGAACTCCTGCGCGAGTTCGATCGCCTCGACCAGGAGCGCACCGGATCCCGCTCGTTCTTCGAGAAGGTCAGCGACTACTTCAGCGGCTGAGGCCCCGTCATCCCATGGCACAAGACAGCGAAGGCTCGTTCGGCGACCGCGAGCGCCCGGAAACCGAGAGCAGCGCCGGCGCAGCGGAGTCGGGCGGCCAGAACAGCGACCCGGCCCAGGAGCTCCTGCGGCTGAGCCGGGAACGCGACGAGTACCTGTCCCTGTGGCAGCGCGCCCAGGCCGACTACCAGAACCAACGCCGGCGCGCCGCCGCCGAGAACGAAGCCCAGGTGCGCTCGGCCCTCGAACCGCTGCTCGAGGACCTGTTGCTGGTGGCCGATCACCTGGACATGGCTCTGGCCAGCCCGGCCCAGAGCGCCGAAGCCAAGAACCTGGCCATGGGGGTCGAACTGGTGCGCCACCAGCTGCACGGCCTGCTCGACCGCGCCGGTGTCAGCCCGGTCCCCGCGGAAGGATCCTTCGACGCTTCAAGGCACCAAGCCGTGCAGAGCGAGCCGCGCTCCGACGTGGCCCCGGGAACCTGCGTGGCCACGGTCCGCAAGGGCTATCTGTGGCGCGGGCGGGTGCTGCGCTTCGCCCAGGTGAAGGTTTCGACCGCTCCCGCGGCGGCCACGGAGCGCGATCCGGTGGTGCCCTCCGCGGCCGAGCCCGCACCCCAGGGACCCGGCTCGGGCGCCTGAAGCTCCGGCCGCGATCGGGGTGCTCGAGCCGATCAACGCCGACCGCACAGCGCCCTCGGTCGGCCCGCGACCCCGCCCAGGCCCCCCCACTCCGCGCGTCCGAAGACGACCTCCCGCGCCATCCCCCCGGGAAGCCGCCGCCGAGTCCCCAAGGCCCCTAGCGGCCCACCGAATCGCCAGCGCCGCACCTGCCCCATGCCGACCTACGACTACCTCTGCGCCGCCTGCGGCCATCGCCTGGAGCTGTTCCAGTCGATGACCGAAGCGCCCAAGAAGAAGTGTCCAGCCTGCGGCAAGAACCGGCTCGAGCGCCAGATCGGCGCGGGCGCTGGATTCATCTTCCGCGGCGCCGGCTTCTACCTGACCGACTATCGCAGCGAGTCCTACAAGCAGGGTCAATCCTCCGCGGAGCAGGCGGTCGGCGGGGACAGCGCCGCGCCCGCCGCCGATTCGAAATCGGACAGCGCCTCCAAAGCCCCCAGCTCCGCGGCCCCCGGGACCTCCGCGGCCCGCCCCGGGTCCGACCCGGCCCCCGGCGGGCGCAGCTCCCAAGCGCAGGGCTCGGAAAGAGCTGCGGGCCGGAGCAAGCCCGCCAGCCCGGGTCCCGCCAAAGCGAGGCCGCCGGCGCCGAAGCGCACCGATTCGAAGCCCAAAGGGCGCGGGCCGACCAAACCTTGAGCCGGGGCCGGGGTAAGATCCCCCTAGGCCTTGCCCCAGCCCAATCCCGAGGCCCCCGTGCCGGATCGCCCCAAACACGTCGCCGAGATCGAGAACTTCGTCGCGCTGACCATGGACCTGGCCGCCGGTCGGCTGGAGTGGAAGTCGCGTCCCTACTATCTCGAATACTCGACAAATTCGGCCTGCAACCTGCGCTGCATCATGTGCAGCCAGGTGGACAATCCCGCGGTGGTTTCGACCCCCCTGGCCAAGCAGGGCCCGCTGCTGGAGGAGCTCTTCGCCCTAGCCACCCTGTGGACGCCTTCGGCCACCAGCGAACCGCTGCTCAACAACCTGGAGCGGCTCTGGCCGCTGATCGAGAAGAACGGCATCTACCTGGACATCATCACCAACGCGATGCTGCTGACGCCGGAGGTGCTGGATCGCCTGCTGCCGCGCCTGCATCGCCTGACGCTCTCGATCGACAGCCACAAGAAAGAGGTCTTCGAGAAGCTGCGTGCACCCGCCGACTTCGATCGGGTGGTGACCCACGCCCGCTACGCCGCCGCTGCCTGCCAGCGCGCCAGCGTGCCCGTGGTCTTCCACATGGTCCTGGCGATCGATTGCCTGCCCGATCTCGAGGACTACGTCGATTTCGTGGCCGACCTGGGCGGCAAGCACATCACCGTGCTCGAGCTGCTCAACAGCAGCTCGAACTTCGAAGCCCTGGACCCGTTCTCGCGGATGAGCTCAGCGGCTATCGCGGAGCGCCTCGAAGCCATGCGGGCCAGGGCGGAGCAGCGCCGGGTGACGGTGCTGTTCGAGGTCCACGAGCCCCTCGGCGGAGAATATCGCTACGGCGCGGCGGATACGCGCGTCCAGTCCGGTGCCGTGCTGGAGATGATGCACTCGGAGCTGGCCATGAGCCACGCCGGCTTCTGCCCGATGGTGATGGGCTATTTCAAGGTCGAGCCCGATGGCAAGGCCTATCCCTGCTGCCGGGCGCCGCGGGAACTGGAGCTCGGCAACGTCCTGACCCAGGGCTTCGAAGCGGTCTGGAACGGGGCCCCGATGCAGCGGCTGCGCGAGCGCATGTTCAAGGGCGACTATCCCGACTCCTGCAAAGGCTGCGTGGTCCTGGACGGTCCGCGCTGGCGCGCAGCAGCTCGCCAACGTGATTCGGGCTGATCCCGGCCGGGCCAGAACCGGGCGATGCCCGGCACCGAACCGCGGCACGGTACGACGGTCCGGTTCCGAGCGCTAACTTAGGGGCGAGCGGCGGCGCTCCGCCGCTCTGCCGGTCATAGGAACAGCTCTTCGATCAGTTCAGCGATCGCGTCGCTGTTGCAGCTGCCGATCTGGCGCCGCGCGGCCGCGACCACGTCCGGGCCCGCCTCCCCCATGGCGACCCCCATCCCCGCGGCTTTGAGCATCGGGATGTCGTTGCCCGCGTCGCCCACGGCCACCACGGACCGGGCGGGGATCGAGTGCTCCTCCTCGAGATAGCGCAGGGCCTCGCCCTTGCCGCGGCAGGGGGGCTGGACGTCGACGACACACAGCGGGCTGTCGCGGTGTGTGGCCAGCAGATTGAGCGGGAACTCGGTCAGGTAGACCGGGAGCGCCAAGGCGCGCTCGAGCTCAGCGGAAAAGCCGCGCGCATCCCCGTGCTTGGAGGAGAACAGGGTGATGCGGATCACGTATTCCCTGGGCAGCCGATCGAAGGGCGTCAGATGCAGCTCCTCCAAGCGGTTGAGGGCGCTGGACTCGATCGAGTCGCGCGGCGGGGTGGCGAACTTCCCGCCGCGCTGCATGACCACGCACTGCAGCTCGTGCTGCTGCGCGAAAGCCAGGGTGCGCTCGACGGCACGGTTGCTGAGCACGCGTTCTTCGATCAGCTCGTCGCGCCGCGGGCACCACAGGGCTGCGCCGTTGTAGACCACGCAGGGCAGGCGGATGCCCAGCTCGCGCGCCACGGCCCGCGTGCCGGCCTCCGAGCGTCCGGTCGCGATCTGCACCGCCACGCCGCGGTCCACCAGGTCCGCGAGCGCTGCGGAGACACGCGGCCGGACCGCGCCGTCGTCGGCGACCAGGGTGCCATCGAGGTCGAGAACCAGGGCCCGGTAGGCACCGGCGCCGGGTAGCGGAGCGACTGACATGGGCCGCAGAGGATACGGCCGCGATGGCGCCGCGCCCTCGCCAGGGGCACCCCGGAACGAGTCCGACCGGCCGAGCGGACCGCAGGCCGGGCCGCCGCGCGGCGACCGGCTGGGAGCCGGGAACCGAAGCGCGCACCGGCCGAGCGGGCCGGATGTCCTTGTCCGAGGGCTCGCGCGTGAGCGACCCACCGGGAGTCGGTGTTCCGGGCCGGCAAGCCGAGCCCCGCTGCGGACCCCGGCCCCCCGGTTGAGGCCGGGCTGACCTGCCGCTGAGGCCGCTCGGACGCCGTCTGCAAGCCGCGCGCGGAGCCCGCGCGCCCCCGACACGGGCTGGCCCGCGGGTCGCCGGGAGTGGGACCGCGCCTTCAGGACATGGTCCCGCTGGAGCCTGGGCGGAGCCGGGATTCTTCGCGCAGCGCTCGAAGCGCTGATGCGCGGCTGCGCCCGGGAGGCCCTCAGGGCAGCTCGATGCGGCCCTCGCTTTTCTCACCGGCCACGACCTCGAAGTCCTGCTCCACAGCCGGGTTGCTCCCGGGCCCCATGCGCTGGCCCGAGACGGTCCATCGGCCGGGCTCCAGTCCCGTCAAGCGCACCTGCCCCTTCTCGTCGCTGGGCTGGAAGCGCGGCTCAGCGTTCAGGGTGCCCTCGGCGGGGCGGGCCATGACCCAGCCTGGCGTGACCGGCAGGCCATCGCTGCCCACCAGGCGCACGAGCAACTCGCCGGCCAGGCCCAGGGTCAGGTCCGGAACGCGGCGGGTCTCCCCTTCGCTGACCCGCACGGGCTCGCTGCGAGCCGATTGGGCCATGGGCTGCTCGGTCCCCGGCTCGGCGAGCACCTCGAGATCGCGGCCGGCGCTCACGCCACGCAGGCGGTAGCGGCCCTCGGCATCGGTGCGCACGGGCTCCCCGGCCGAGTCCCCGAAGCCGACCAGCGACGTGCCCCCGGAGCTCACGATGATGCTGCGGCTGATCCGCGTGGTTCCCGCTTCGTCCTCGGCTCTGGGCAGGGCGCGGACGGTGATTCCCTGGACGGGGCGCCCTTCGTGATCGACCACGCGGCCCTCGAGAATCGCCACCCCCAGATCCAGGTCGAGGCGGTTCTCGCCCTCCTCGATGCGCAGCGGCACCTCATGGGGGCCGGAGCGCGATGGCGCCGTGATCACGGCGACATACTCGCCGGGTTCGATCGGTGCCAATCGATAGCGGCCGTCGCCATCGCAGCGCGCGGTCGGCAGGTCCATCATCCAGGGCTCGGCTTCGCTATCGGCCTTGCGCAGGGCCAGGCTGGCGCCCGCCAGGACGGCCCCGGATTCGAGGATCCGGCCGCGCAGCTCGGCTTCGGGGGGGGCCACCAAAACCAACTCGGCGGATTCTCCTTCGGCTACGGACAGGACCTCCCCGCGGGCCTGCTTCGGGCCGCCATTCAAGAACAGGATCGCACCCGCCTCCGCTCCGGCGCGTTTCGGCTCGATCCAAAAGCGGTGGGCTCCCGCCGTCAGGTGCTCGAAGACCGCCTGACCGAGCTCGTCGGTCGTCCGGGTGGTGGTGCGGTCGAACATCGAGAAGACGAACTCTTCTTCCCCGGAGTTCACCTCCTCGGGTCGCGACTGGATCTTGGCCCCCACCAGGGGTTGCCCCTCCCTAGACTTGGCCAAGATGCGCACGCTGGCGCCGCGCAGCAAGCGCAGCTCGATCTCGCTGGGCTGTTCCGTTTCGAGCTTCAGCCCTGATCGGGAGAGCATCGCATGGCTCAGCGATTCCACTTCCAGGGTGGCGGTCTGGCCGGCGAAGGCATTGAAGACCACCCGCCCCTGCTCATCGCTCTCGGCGGTCTGGGGGGCCACCTCGGGGCCAGAGCCCATGGACACGTCATCGTCCAGGACGATCGAGACGCGGACCATCGAACCGTCCACGCCGCCGTCGCCGGCCGAAAGCGTCACCCGAGCGCCGGCCACGGGGGTGCCGTCTTGGTCGTCGACCAACCGCACGGTCACGCGCGGCACGGGCCGAGCCCGCAGGACGCCCAGGTCGATCGGTGTGCCGGCCACGAGCGGCGGCAGGGGCACGTCCAGGTCGGCATACCCAGGGGCTCGCAGGCTCAGGGAAGGGGCCTCCCCGAACCGGGCCGCCACGCCTTCCAGAGGTCGCAGGTCCTCGAAACACAGTCGACCCTCCTCGAAGCTATCGCCCTCACCGCCCCTGGACTGCGACTTGAACCCCATCTGCAGGGTGGCCTCGAAGCGCTCGATCGGCTCGCCGCTGAGGTCGTCCACGAGCTGGAAACACAGCTTGCTGCCGGCCAGATAGGCCAGCTCGACCCCTTGGCTGCCCGCGGCGGCGGTCACCGGCTTCGAGAGCGCGTTTGCCGGGCCCTCGAACCTGGCCAGATAGCGCTCCTGTTCGTCCGGCACGAGGTGCAAGGTCAAGGTGTAGCTGCTGCCATTGG
>JBIKLM010000156.1:0-8910 GCA_044359835.1 Planctomycetota bacterium | reverse complement strand
TTCACCGCCGATCGCCTGGCCCGCATGCCCTTCGCGGTCAGCCTGGAGGACTTCGCGCGGCGCGATTGGCTGGCGCTGGTGGTGCGCTTCAACGACGACCAAGGGCGCGCCAACCCGCCGACGCACACGCTCTGGAAGGGGCGGCGCATCGACCTCGACTACGAGTACCTCGACAAGCAGGGCCGGGTGCTGGCGACCGATGAGGAGGGCGATCCGATCGACGAAGCGGGCAAGAAGCTCGAGCGCGGGGGCCTCGAGAAGCGGCCGCGTCTGCGCATCGAGGTCCTGTCGCTGCACGACCTGGCCGAGGTGGGGGAGCCGACCGTGCGCGAGGCCCAGGCCGGCGAGCGCCCCGACGGGGAAGAACCGCTGCCCCTGGCGATCCTGGAGCTGCCGGACTACCAGCGCATCCTCAACTCCGGCCAGCCGGGCCCCGGCGACCAGCTGCCGACCCGCAAGGTGTACTTCTCGCCCGCGGCCGGCGAGGAATTCGAGGTGCGCGGTTTCGCCGATCCCCTGGGGGCCTTCCGGCTCTTGACCGTGGCCGGCGGCGATGCGCGCGCGGCGTTCCCGACAGGCGAGGGCCAGCTCGGCGAGGTCAGCTACCGGATCGCCACGGGCGGCGAACGCCTCGAAGGCCGGCTGCCGGTCTCGATCGGTCAGCGGATGCCGCTGCCGGGCGGATACGAGATCCTGTTCCAGAAGGCCACCAAGTCGTACCGCGAGGATCCGGTCAGCGGCCAGGTCCTGGCGGACGAGCGCCCGCTCTCGGAGCAGGTGTTCGTGGCGCCCGCCGTGACCGCCACCCTGTACGGCCCGGACGGCGTCAGCGAGCTGCGCGTGCTGCATGACGGGCGGCCCTCCGCCCGGCAACGCTCCCGGGAGGCGCCCCAGGCGCTGGATGCGGTCGAACTGACCCTCGATTGGAACGAGTGGTTCGCCCCGGGTCCGCCGCGTTTCGTGCTCGGCTGGAGCCGCTCCGCCGGCGGGGACCTGACGGCCTACCTCGAGGATGAGGCCGGCCAGCGCCAGGCGGCTTCCCTGGGCGCGCGCCTGCCCCTGCCCGGCCTGTCGCCGATCCAGCTCGAGAGCGCGCTGCTCGACGCGGTCGTCGAGCCGCGCGTGGAGTTCTTGGACGAGGGCCTGGTCAAGGGGCCGGGCTACGACGCGGATTTCTACAAGCAGGCGCCGCGCGGGGTCGAGCTTCGGGTGATCAGCGATCCCGAGGTCCCCGAACTGCGCCGCGAACAGACCGTGCGACTCGCCACCACCCAGGAGGGCAACGCGGCCTTCTGGTTCCCCCCGCGCGGCGACCTGGTGGTGCAGTTCATCGAGAACCAGGCCATGATGCCCTTCGAGTGGCGGTCGGTCCTGGCGGTCCACGAGCCGGCCGCCGACGGCACCTGGAAACCCGTGGACCTGGGCCCCGCTGCGGGCCGCGAGATCCGCGTGAACGACTACTTCCAGCACCGCGGCTTCCGCTTCTTCCAGACCAACGCGATCCCCGAGGCGCCGCTCTATTCCGGCATCGGCGTGGTCTACGACCCCGGCATCCCCTGGGTGCTGGCGGGCATGTACACCGTGATCGCCGGCGCCGCCTTCGCGTTCCTTTTGCGTCCGATCCTGCTGGGCAGGAATCCCGAGCGTCCTTCCGCCTGAACCAGCGATACGCCATGCAACCGAGCGCCCTGTTCAATTTCCTGGATTCGGACGTGCCGGCCTCCATGGGCTGGCTGCGCGGGGTCAACCTGCTGGCGCTGGCCACGATCCTGCTGGCGGCCTGGTCAGCCTGGGGCCACTTCTCGCGCGCGCGCCGGCGCATCGATCCCCTGACCGGCGGCGAGCCCTTGGCGACCCGGCTCATGTGGTGGTCGTTGACCGCCGCCGTGGCGGTCATGGCGGTTTCGATCCAGCACCGCTGGGTGGAGGTCAACCACTTCCCCAGCCAGACCATGAGCGAGGTGCTGGTGATGTTCTCCGCCGCCCTGCTGCTCTCGATGTGGGTGTTGCACCTGGCCCTCGGCCTGCGCCGCAACCACGGCTATGGCTGGGCCACCGTGGGCGACGCCCTGGTGGCCGTGGTCTGCGCCGGGTCCCTGGCCACCAACGCCTACTCGTCCAGCTTGACCACGGCCCAGCGCGACCTGCCGCCCGCTCTGCAGAGCTATTGGTTCGCGCCGCACCTCTCCGCGCTGATCTTCAGCTACGCGACCATGGGCATCGCCGCGGCGATCGGGGTGGTGTACTTCGCGGCCCGCTTCTGGAACCAAGCCCTGGCCGGCGACCGGCCGCGGCTTGGACGGGGTCTCGTGATCCTGGCGGCGGCCGCCTTGCTGCCGCTGGTGCCGCGCTGGGTCGGGCCGGGCCTCTCGGCAGACCTCGGACTCGGCCACCTGCTGGCCTGGGGCGGCCTGGCGCTGGCGCTGCTGTTGCTGGTGCTGGGCCTGCGCTTCGGCCTCGGCAAGAAGGAGGCCGCGGGCGCCGCGCTCCTGTTCGGGACCCTGACCCTCTTGCCCTTCGGCCAATTCCTGACCTGGCCCCTGCTGGTGGTGGTCGGCGTGGTGTTTTGCGGCCTGGCCGCGGCCAAGGCCCTGCCCAGCGCTGAGGTGGTCTCGGGCCTCGAGCGCACCATGGACCAGGTGTCGTTCCGAGCCTTCGCGGTCGGCTTTCCCTTCCTGACGGCCGGCCTGTTCATGGGCGCTTTCTGGGCCCAGGACGCCTGGGCCAACTACTGGGGCTGGGACTCCAAGGAGAACACTGCGCTGATCTCCTGGCTGGTCTACGTGGTCTACATCCACCTGCGCATGCTGGGGGGCTATCGCGGGGGCAAGGCCATGGGCGTCTTGGTCGCCGGGGCCCTCTCGATCTTCATCACCTTCCAGATCTTCGGGTATCTGCCCGACAGCCAGAAGAGCATGCACCGCTACACGGACGACGGCGTCACGCCCAAGGAAGGCATGCAGGGGGCCAAGCCCGAGGCCGATCGCCAAGCCGGACTGGGCGCCGCCGAAGCGTCGCCGGCGGCCTTCTGATCCGGCGCCAGCGATTCGCCCTGTGCTCACAGGGCCTCGGTCCGCCGCCAGGGTTCCGCCCCGGGACCCGACCCGGCAGCGGGCGCTCGGGCGGCCGCCGCCTTCTGGCAGACTGTCGGCGCTCCCCATAGCCCCGGATCCCGTGAGTCAGGCCCTTCTGATCGATGGCAAGGCCATCGCCGAGCGAGTGCGCGCCGAGGTGCGCGAGCGCGCCGGCGCCGGCCTCAGCGGCGGCCGCCGCCCCGGTTTGGCGGTGGTGCTCGTGGGCGACGATCCCGCCAGCCAGGTCTACGTGCGCAACAAGGACCGCGCCGCCCGCGAGGTGGGCTTCGAGGTGCGCACCGAGCGCCTGCCGGCGAGCACCAGCGAGGCCCAGGTGGCCGGCCTGATCGAAGCCCTCAACCGGGATCCGGCCATCGACGGGATCCTGCTGCAGCTGCCGTTGCCGCGGGGCCTCGATGCGGGGCGGCTCGTGCAGGCCATCGATCCCGACAAGGACGTGGACGGCCTGCATCCGGCCAACGTGGCGCGCCTATGGATCGGCGAGCCGGGCCTGTTCCCCTGCACGCCGCTCGGCTGCCTCGAGCTGCTCGACCGCTCCGGGGTCCCGATGGAAGGCCGTCGCGCCCTGGTGCTCGGGCGCTCGCTGCTGGTCGGCAAGCCGATCGCGGCGCTGCTTCTGGCGCGCCAGGCCACGGTCACGATCGCCCACAGCCGCAGCCGGGACCTGCCGGCCCTGTGCCGGGAAGCCGAGATCCTGGTCGCCGCCGTGGGGCGGCCCGAGCTGGTGCGCGGCGATTGGATCCGCCCGGGGGCCGCGGTGCTCGATGTGGGCATCAACCGCCTGCCGGACGGGCGCTTGGTGGGGGATGTGTGTTTCCCCGAGGCCCGGGAACGGGCCGGCCTGCTGACTCCGGTGCCGGGCGGGGTCGGACCGATGACCATCGCGATGCTGCTCTCCAACACCCTCGCGGCGGCCAGGCGGCGCGAGACCGGCGCCGGCGGCCGATCGGGGGCAGCCCATGCCTAGGCTCTCTCGCGGCCAGCAGGGGGGCGCCTTCGAGCCCGGGGGCGGTGCGCCAGCGGGCTTCTCCGGCGGGCTCGGGTTCCCGCCCCTCGAGCCGGTGCTCAAGCGCCTGCTGATCGGCCTGGCGGGCCTCTGGTTGCTGACCTTCCTGCTCGGTCTGAGCGAGGGGGGCAGCCGCTTCGTGGCCGGGCTGTTCAGCGTGCTGGGCCTCGACCCGGACGCCTGGTTCTCCGGGCCCTTCTTCCTGCCCCTCTGGCAGCCCCTGACCTACGCCCTGCTGCACTCCGCCAGCCCCTGGCACCTGCTGGGCAACGCCCTGTACCTGTACTTCTTCGGCGGGCTGTTGATCGAGCGCATCGGCGAGCGCCGCTTCCTGTGGTTCCTCGGGGCCGCCGTGCTGCTGGGCGGCCTCGGATCCCTGGCCTGGAAGCTGCTGCTCGGGGTCCACAGCGTGACCGTGGGCATCTCCGCCGGAGCCCTGGCGGTGGTCGCGGCCGCGGCCGTCTTGATGCCGCAGACCCCGGTGCTGCTGATCCTGATCCCGGTGCCGCTGTTCGTGCTGGCGCTGATCCTGGTCGGTCTCGATCTCTTGGGTGCGCTGCAGCAGCTGGCGGCCGTGGGCCGCAGCGGCGTCGACCACTTCGCCCACCTGGCGGGCGCGGCCTTCGGCTTCCTGGCCGCCCGCCGGGGCTGGATCTACATCGACCCGGGCAGCCTCTGGGAGCGCCGCCGGATCGAAGCCCAGAGGACCCAGCGCGCCGCCGACGAAGAGCGCCTGGATCTGCTCCTGGCGCGCATCCATCGGGAGGGCATCGGGGCCCTCAGCGAGGCCGAGCGCGAGTTCCTGAAGCGCATGTCCCAGCGTTGAGCGCGGCTGCAGCGCGCGGCGGGGTGCACGGGGCTTCGAGCGGGGAGTTGCGCGGGCCTGGGGTGTGGCGGGGCACCGGGCGCGGCGCCCCTCGACGGGGGGCCGCCTGCGCATTCGCGCGGCCCGGGGCTTCCCGGGGGTTCTGAGAGTCCCCGGCAGGTTCCGGCAACGGCGGTCCGGGCGGCGGACCCCCGGCTAGTTCTGGGCCCGGCCGGGTCCTCGGGAGGCCGCACCCCGGGTCCGCAGCGGCTTGCCCTCCGGGCTGGGCGGAGGGGCCGGCGGCCCCGCCTGCCCAGCGCAGCCCCGCTCGGCAGGCGCCGGTGCGGAGCGGCGTCGGCATCGGCTAGGGAGCGGTCCGCAGCGGTCCCCGGGGCTACACTCGCCCGCCCGGTGCCCGGCTCGCCCCCAAACCCGATGATCCAGCTCCCGCGCCGCTTCCTGGCCCTCTCCCTGCTGCCCGCCCTGCTGCTCCCCTGGGGGCCCGCCCCCGCCGGGCAGCCTCGACCGGAGCCCGTGGCTGCGGCGCAGACCACCGAGCAGCAGTTCGCCAGCGAGTTCCGCAAGTACCGCGAGGTGGGCGACCTGCCCAGCGCGGCCAAGCTGGTGCGCCGCGAGGAATTCCAGGCGCAGAGTTTTGCGATCACGCAGCTCGAGCTGCTGACCACCAACGGCAGCGAGGAGATCAACTCCAACGTCAAGCTGCTGCGCGCCGCGTGGAAGGACGTCTATCGCAGCGACGCCTTCCTGACCAACGTCGAGCGCTACCTGGGCAGCCTGACCCCGGGCACGCGCAACCAGCGCAGCTCGCAGATCCAGGCCTTCAACAACGCCAACAACCGCCTGGTCGCCAAACTGGCCGAAGAGCGCAGCGCCGAACGGGCCAAGGCCGCCCTCGGGCTGGCCGCGGAGATCGAGCCCCTGGCCCAGACCTTCGTCGATCTCGGAGACCAGTGGATGGCGGCGCGCGTATTCCACGCGGTCGGCTACGCCAGCGACACCCTTAGCCTGGGGGACGAATACGGCAAGCTGGCGGATGTCTTCCGCTGCTACACGCGTTTCGTCGAACTGCGCACCAGCCTGGCCCTCGAAGACCGCCTGTTCAAGGACGTGCAGAACCGGCTGGCCGAACTGGCCGCCCTCGGTTTCGAGCCCGGCACCGCACCGGAGGCCGCCGGCGAGGTGGTCGTCGGGATCAAGTTCGGCACGCCCCGCAAGCTGCAGACGACCGGGCAGACCCTCGAACTGCCGGGCGAACCGGCCCGCCCTGGCTTCTCCTGCGACGTGGCCCACCCCACCTGGTCCTCGCTGTATTTCACCAAGGTCGGCACCGAAGACAGCTTCAAGTCCATGGAGCGTTCGCCGATCGTGCGGCGCACCGGCGCGGCCGAGATCGAAGTGGTCGGCTCGGACGGGACCTCCCAGAAGGTCGCGCTGACCGGCAAGATCACGCGCATCGACACCACCACGGGCACCAGCCCGCGCCCGTGGAGCTTCTTCATCCAGGTCGGCGGCCAGAACGATGTCTACCACGACATCCAGGCCAACCTGTCCCCGAGCGCCGAGAACCTGAACCTCTACACCCTGCCGGCATCCATGGTGCAGGTGACGCTCGATGAGGTCCCCGTGCAGGTCTTCGACGACAACCTGGACGGCATCTACGGCAGCCGGCCCCTGACGCGCGGCTACAGCGACATCACCAAGGGCGAGTTCCAGGTCGACATCGACAGCATGCGCATCGGCAAGCAGAAGTCGGCCGTGCCCTTCAGCGAGTTCCTGAAGATCGGCGAAGCCTGGTATCGCCTGGTGGCCCAGGACAGCGGTGCCTCCTTCGAGGCCACCCCGGTGGAGGTCGTGACCGGCTCGGTCGAGCTCGAATTCAAGGGCCCCTTCAAGCCTTCCTGGATCGTGATCCAAGGCCTGGACGACAACCTCAAGGAGACCTTCTTCGAGCTGACCGCGGCCAAAAAAATCGAGGTCCCGATCGGCCGCTATGCATTCCTGTGCGGCGGCTATCGCGAAGGTGAGCGCCCCGACGGCATCAAGAAGTGCATCCTGACCGCCGGCAAGAACATGCCCCCGCTGGTGGTCAAGCCCGGCGAGGTCGCCAAGCTGACCCTGGGCGCACCCTTCGCCTTCGACTTCCGCGCCACCGTCAGCGGCAACAAGGTCAGCGTGCAGGGCAGTTCCATCACGGTCGTCGGCGCCGGCGGCGAGCGCTACCACCGCCTGTGGAACGCGCGCGTCCAGCCGGAGGTCTTGGTGCGCAAGGTGGGCTCCAAGAAGGGCAACAAGGGCGGCCGCATGAGCCTGATCGGCGATGCCCAGACCCTCAGCGACCAGGGCTTCGACAAGGCCTGGAAGCCCCTGGACCTGGACGTCGAGAACGGCTTCGGCGACGAGGTCGAAGTCCAACTGGTCCAGGACAAGTCCAAGCTGTTCGGCAAGATCGAATCGCCCTGGACCAAGGCCCAGTGAGCCTGGCTGCGGACCCCCGAACGGGGTCCCGGCGTGCCATCCATCACCGGCTCATGCCGGAAGCCCCGCCCCGTTATTTCCACTCGCTCTCGTGCTCGACATCAAGCTGATCCGGACCCAGCCCGAACTGGTGGCCCAGGCCGCGCGCAAGAAGCGCATGACCTTCGACCTCGACCGCACCCTGGCTCTGGATGCGGCCTTGCGCGAACGGGGCGCCCGCATCGACGAGCTGCGGGCCCGCCAGAAGGACGGGGGCAAGGAACTGGCCGGGGCGTCCCCGGACCAGCGCGAGCGCCTGCTGGAGGCCGGCCGGGTGCTGAAGCAGGAACTCAAGGAGCTCGAGGAGCGCCAGAACGAGGAGCGCCAGGCCCTGGACGCCCTGCTGCTGCGCGCGCCCAATCCGCCCTCCGACGAGGTGCCCGAGGGGCTCTCGGACGCGGACAACGTGGAGATCCGCCGCCACGGCGAGCCGCGGCGCTTCGACTTCGAGCCCCTCGACCACGTCGCCCTGGCGGAAGCCCAGGGCTGGCTCGACACCGAGGCCGGCGGCCGGATCTCCGGGTCGCGCAATTACTTCCTGCTGGGCGACCTGTCGCTGCTCGAGGGCGCGGTGATGCGCTTTGCGCTCGAGCACATGGTCGAGAAGGGCTTCGTGCCGGTCTCCGTGCCGACCCTGGTGCGGCCCGCCACGATGCAGGGCACCGGCTATTTTCCGGGCGGGGAGGAGCAGGCCTACCGCACGGACGCGCGCGACGACCTGTGTTTGGTGGGCACCGCCGAGGTGCCGGTGACGGCCCTGCGCGGCGGCCAGATCCTCAAGGTCAGCGAGCTGCCCCTGCGCTACGTGGCCCTGTCCTCCTGCTATCGCCGCGAAGCCGGCACCTACGGCAAGGACACCCGCGGCCTGTATCGCGTGCACCAGTTCCTCAAGGTCGAGCAGGTCGTGATCGACGTGGCCGATGCGGAGCAGAGCCGCCGGCACCACCACGCGATCCTGGCCAACGCCGAAGAGGTCTGCCGCGCCCTGGGCCTGTGCTACCGCGTGGTCAACGTCTGCGGCGGCGACCTGGGCCAGGCGCAGGTGCAAAAATTCGATATCGAAACCTG
The DNA here is from genome assembly GCA_044359835.1 of Planctomycetota bacterium. Lineage (GTDB taxonomy): Bacteria > Planctomycetota > UBA1135 > UBA1135 > JBIKLM01. Next base: position 401 of record JBIKLM010000156.1, on the reverse strand, counting down.
GATGCCCTCCCGAGGCGGCTTCGGGGAGACCCACAGCGCCTCGAGGTTCCACGACTTCCAGGCCCGGCGCCTCGACCTGCGCTATCGCGACGCGGAGGGCAAGGTGCACTTTTGCCACACGCTCAACAACACCGTGGCCGCCAGCACGCGCATGCTGATCGCGATCCTCGAAAACCACCAGACCGCCGCCGGCCAGGTTCAGGTGCCGGAGGCGCTGCGGCCGTACCTCAAAGGCCGCAGCCTGCTGGGCCGGCCCCTGCGCTGAGCGGCGCGTTTGGCGGCTCGGGCGCCGCCCGGGCCGCTGAGGCAGCCCCCGCCATCCAGGGAACCCTTCCCTGTTTGCACTCCCCTGGAGGACGATAACCCAAGCCCCTGGTTCTGCTCCACTTGCCGCCCTTGAC
>JBIKLM010000006.1:0-28252 GCA_044359835.1 Planctomycetota bacterium | reverse complement strand
GAGGAGCGCCGGGGGGCGGGCGGGGGAAGGCGGCGGCCGTGCGCGGGCGTGGGGCGCAGCGCGGGGGGGTAGCTGTCTGGGTTTTGTTGCGTGGCTGGGAGCGCGTCGGGCGGGCGGGTGCCGCCGGTTCTCGAGCGTGCGAGCGGGGAGGCCGGGCTGCTCGGCCCGCGGGAGGCGCCGGGCGGGGAGCGGCCCGCCAGCCTCGCATTCGGCAGGCGCCGCGGAGTGTGGCCAGGGCGTCAGCGGCAGCGCACGTGTCGGAAGCCCATGCCGGCGCGCTCGGCCGCCAGGCCATCGGCGTCGGGGCGGTCGCCGAGCACCAGGCAGCGCTCCGGGGCGACCCCGAGTTCCCGGGCGGCCCGCAGGTAGCCGGCGGGGTCGGGCTTGAGCCGCTCCGGGCCGCCCGGCTCGCCGCTCGCGACCACGGCCGCGAACAGATCCGCGGCGCCCAGGGCGGCCAGTTTGCGCCGCGCGGGGTAGTCGCTGACCAGGGCCAGGGCCAGCCCGCGGCGTTTGTGTTCGGCCAGCTCCTCGAGCAGGGCCCGATTGCGCAGGGCGGGCAGGTGCCGGCAGGGCCGCTCGATCATCCACTTCTCCACGCGCTGGCGCAGGCGCTCCGGCGGCCAGCCGAGCTCCTCGGCCGCCAGGCGCAGCTGGGCGTCAAACGGCGTCTCGCCCGCTTGGATCCGCTCGGGCGCCTGCCGCAGCCGCTCGTGGGCTCTTCGGAAACGCCGCAGGGGCCCGATCTGTAGCGGGGCAGAGAGCAGCAGCTCCAGCGCCATGCGCCGCTTGAGCGGCCCCGGGGCGTAGAGCGTGCCGTCCAGGTCGACGAGCAGCGCAGCGGGGGACGGGGGCGAGTCCGGCACGGGCGTATCCTATGCTCGGGCCTTGGCTGGCCCCGCGCCGGTCGAAACGCCGCTCGACCGTGCCTTGCGGGGCAGCGGGAGCCCGGCGATCCCGTCCGGCCTGCGGCCCGCACGGCGTGCACGCCCGAGCACCCCTCGATCCATGCAGCCCCGTCCCCCCGAGCCAGCGTCCCCGGGTGCTCCTCGCCAGGACCCCCAGGGCGGCGCGGGCCCCAGCGCCCCGGCCGAGCCCTCGCGCGCCGTCGTGCATCGCTCCGCCGAGCCGCGCACCTGCCGCGACGCCCTGCTGGTGCTCGAGGCCGCCGGGATCCCGGCGGAGCTGATCTCCGCGCCCCCCGAGCTGTGGGTCGCCACCTCCCTCGAGGACGCTCCGCAGGCGCGCCGCGAGCTGGTCGCCTACCTGCGGGAAAACCGCGTCCGCGCGATCGAGCTGCCCTTCGAGCCGGTCTCCGACGGCCGCCCCGGGGCGCTCCTGGCGGCGGCCCTCCTGGGGCTGTTCTTCCTGGTCGAGCGCAGCTCGCTCCTGGGCCTGCCCTGGTACGAGGCGGGCCTGATGGACGCGGCCCGCGTGCGCTCCGGCGAGCTCTGGCGCGCGGCCACGGCCCTGACCCTGCACGCCGACCTGGGGCACCTGGCCTCCAACATGCTTTTCGGCGGCGCGTTCCTGTGGCTCCTGAGCCAGCTGCTTGGCTCGGGGCTGGCCTTCGGCGCCACCGCTCTGGCCGGGCTGCTCGGCAACCTGCTCAACGCCTGGGCCCACCCGCTGCCGCACCGCTCGATCGGCGCCTCCACGGCGGTCTTCGCGGCCCTGGGTCTGCTGGTGGGAGCGGAGTTCCTGCGCCGCTCCGCGGGCCCGCGCGGCCAGCTGCGCCGCTACGCGCCTCCGATCCTGGGCCTGTTCCTGCTCGGCTGGCTCGGCACCGGCGGCGAGAGCGGACCCGGCCGGGTGGACGTTCTGGCCCACGCGCTCGGTTTCCTGGCGGGGCTGGCGCTCTCGCCCCCGGTCATGGCGCTCGGCCTGCGCGTCGGCCTGGGATCGCCGCGGCTCCAAGCCATCGCGCCCGCGCTGGCCGGCGGCGGCCTGGGCCTGGCCTGGGCCCTGGCCCTCTGGAACGCCTGAGGCGCGCGGCGGCCACCTGGTTGATCCGCCCTGCGGCCAGGGGCGCTGGAGAGCCGGGTCCGTGCGCAGGCTGCGCTCGCGGGACGCTTCGCTTGGGAGCTCCACGCTTGCGCTTCGATGCGCCTGCCCGCGGCGCGCGGTTGGCGTCCGATTGCGGGGCGCGCCCGCGCCTGGGCACCTTCGGGCGCCGCGTGCCTCGCCGGTCCAAGGCGCGTCGTCCGAGGGCCAACCGCTTTCGGTCGCTATCTTGTTCGCCCCGTGCAAGCCTTCCGCAGCGAACTCTCCGCCCAATGGCGCTTGGCGGTGCCGGTGGTGCTGGCCCAGCTCGGCATGATGGCCATGGGCGTGGTCGACACGGCCATGGTCGGCCACATGGACAGCGGCGCCCAGACCGCCCTGGCCGCCACCGGCCTCGGCAACCAGGTGCTGTGGGTCGGCGGCTCGTTCGCTTTCGGGCTGCTCTCTTCCCTGGACCCGATCCTGTCCCAGGCCCTCGGCGCGCGCGACGACCGCGGCCTGCGGCTCGGGCTGCAGCGCGGCTTCCTGGTGGCGATCCTGGCCTGGTTCGTGGTCGCCCTGCCGTGTTTGGCCGCTGAGCCGGCCTTCCGCTGGTTCAAGCAGGACCCCGCCGTGATCCCGCTGGCCGCGTCCTACGCCCGGATCAGCCTGCTCGGTTTCCCCTTTTTCTTGGGCTTCGTCGTGCTGCGCCTGTGCTTCACGGCCCTGCAGAAGATGCGCCCGATCCTGTGGGCCGTGCTGGTCGGCAACCTGCTCAACGTGGGCCTCAATTGGGTGCTGATCTACGGCAAACTCGGCGTCCCGGCCATGGGCGTGGCCGGATCGGCCTGGGCCTCGAACCTGGGGCGCCTGGCGATGCTGGCGGTGCTCTTGGCCTTCGCTCGCAGCGAGCTGAGCCATCTGCTGCGGCCCCTCGAGCGCGGCGTCTTCGCCCTCGGCCCGCTGCTGCGCACCCTGCGCATCGGCGTGCCCCTGGGCCTGCAGCAGGCCTTCGAGGTCGGCATCTTCGGGCTGGCGTTCCTGCTGGTGGGGCGCTTCGGGCCGGTGCCCCAGGCCGGCCACCTGATCGCCATCAACCTGGCCTCCCTGACCTTCATGGTGCCCTTGGGCGTCGCCAACGCGGGCTCCGTGCGCACCGGCCGCTTCGTGGGCCAGGGCGATCCCCAGGCGGTCCGGCAGGCCTGCCGCGCCACCCTGGTGCTGGCGCTCGGCTTCATGAGCCTCTCGGCCCTCGCTTTCGCCTGGTTGCCCCACGAACTGGCCAGCTTCTACACCGAGGACGCCGCCGTGATCGCCATGGCGGCCGTGTTCCTGCCGATCGCCGGCGCTTTCCAGCTCTTCGATGGCCTGCAGGTGGCCGTGCTCGGCCTCCTGCGCGGCATCGGCGAGACCTTCGTGCCCATGCTGATCAATCTGATCGGCTATTGGGCGATCAGCCTGCCCGTGGGCCTCTACCTGGCCTTCCGCACCGACCTGGGCGTGCGCGGCATCTGGTGGGGCCTGACCCTGGGCCTGTTCAGCGTGGCGATCATCGTGGCCCTGCGACTGCGCCAGCGCCTGCGCGGCGACCTGCGCCGCCTCGAAATCGAATCCTGAGCGTGCCAGCGGCGGGGGTCCGATCCGGGAATTCGCCTGTGGGAATCCGTGCGGGGAACTTCAGCCCCTCGATTCGCGCGCGGAGCGTATCACCAGGATAGGTCGAGCGGCGTGCCGTAGGGCGTGGTGCGGTGCGGCTCGACCGGTTTGGCGGTCAAGAGCGCGTCCAGGTCGATCGCCACGTGGTTGCGCGCCGTGGGGATGTCGGCGGGGTCCGTGGTGGGGCGGTCGTCGAGGGCCCCGGAATAGACGAGCTTGCCGCCCGCATCGATCACGAAGCAGTGCAGGGCCGTGCTGGCGCGGTAGCGGCGCGCCACCTGGCCCTGGGGGTCGAGCAGCAGGGCGGTAGAGGCCAGGTCCAGCTCCTGGATGGTCGCCTGCGCGTTGGCCGCGTCGATCGCGCCGGCGCTGCCGGGGGCGCTCGAGCAGATGCTCAACCAGGCCACGCCGGCCGCGGTGTATTTGCGCTGCAGGGCCGGCAGATGGCCGCTCGCGTACCACTTGCGCACGTACGGGCAGGCGGCATCGATCCACTCGAGCACCACGGGGCGGCCGCGCAAGGAGGACAGGCGCACGGCACGCCCGCGCGCATCGAGCAGCTCGAAGTCCGGGGCCGGGCGGTCCAGTTGCGCGAGGGCTGCGGCGCTGGCGCTGGAGGGCGCCGGGGCGCTGGCGGCGGGGGTCCCGCCGACGGCTCCCGGTTCGGGCGCGCGGCTGCAGCCCAGCAGCAGGGCGAGGGCCGCAGCCAGCAGGCCTTCGGCGGGCACCGGGCGGCCCGGGGACGGCGCGAGCCCCGCGGCGCGGGGCGGGTCGATTCGGAACTTCATGGCAGGGGTTTCGAGCGGGGGGCTCTGCTGGGGCCCACGCGGTGGGCTCGCCGCAGCGCTCCGTTGCCCGCGGTCGAGCGGAGACCGGGCCGCTGTCGGGGCGAAAGCCCTGCGCTAGCTGCAGGCGGGCAGCGGACCGCAGGCGAAGTCGTGGGCCAGGAGCTCGAGCCGCGTCTCGCCCCGGAAGGTGCTGTAGCGCGGCGTGTGCACCAGGTGCAGCGGCTCGCCCAGGCGCAGCTCGGACAGGCGCGCGGCCTGTCCGAAGGCCAGCACGCGGTGCACGGACGCGCCGCGTCGCACCTGCAGGGCCAGGTGGCGGCCATCCTGCCCGATGACCCGCGGCGGCTCGGCCAAGCGCAGGTCGCTCGACAGGAACACCGGTTTTTCGCAGGCCGCTCCGAAGGGCTCGAGCCGGCTCAGCTGGTGCATCAGCGCGGGGGTCAGCTCGGCCAGGGGCAGCTCGGCGTCGATCGCCAGGCTGGCGGGCTCTGGGGGCGAGCTCTCGAGGAGCTCGATCGCGCGCGCTTCGACCAACGCGCGCACGGCTTCGATCGCCTCGGCGCGCACCTCGAGGCCGGCGGCCTGGGCGTGGCCGCCGAAGCGTTCGAGGTGCGGCGCCGCGGCGGAGAGCGCTTCGAGCACGTGGAAGCCCGGCACGCTGCGCGCGCTGCCGCGGCCCTCGGCGCCGTCCAGGCCGATCACGATCGCGGGCCGCTTGAACTCTTCGACCAGGCGCGCCGCCACGATGCCGACCACGCCCTGGTGCCAGCCCTGGCCGGCCAGCACCAGCACCGGATGGCGCCCCGGGTCTGCGAACGGCCGCGCCGCGGCGCGCGCCGCCGCGAGCACCTCCTTTTCGATGCGCTTGCGCTCCTGGTTCAGCGTGTCGAGCTCCATGGCCAAGCGGCGGGCTTCGCCCGGCTCGCGCGAGAGCAGCAACGCCACCGCCTGCGCGGCGCTGCCCAGGCGTCCCGAGGCGTTGATGCGCGGCCCCACTTGGAAGGCCACGTCCTCGGCGCTCGGGATGCGCCCCGACAAGCCGCAGCTCTCCACCAGCGCCACCAGCCCCGGGTGCTTGGCGAGCGCCAGGGACTTGAGCCCGAGGTGCGCCATGACGCGGTTCTCGTCGAGCAGCGGCACCACGTCGCAGACCGTGGCGATCGCCACGTAGGCCAGGGCCTCCTCCAGGAACACCTTCTCCTGGGGTCCCACGCGGCTCTCGCCGCCCAAGGCGCGCAGCAGACCCCAGACCAGCTTGAAGGCCACCGCGCCGCCGCACAGCTCGCGCCACGGGTAGGTCGAACCCGGCAGCTTGGGGTTCACGATCGCGGCCGCCGGCGGCAGGGCGCCGAAGCGCGGGTGCGGCGCCGGCGGTTCGTGGTGGTCGGTGACCACGGTGTCGATGCCGGCCGCGGCCAGGTCGGCGATGGTTTCGAAGGCCGAGGTGCCGTTGTCGACCGAGACCACCAAACTGGCGCCCACGGAGCGGGCGCGCTCCAGGCTGTGGGGCCCGAAGGAATAGCCGTCCTCCAGGCGGTTGGGGATGTGCCAGACGGCCTTGGCGCCGACCAGCTCGAAGGCGCGCATCAGCAGCACCGTGCCGGTCACGCCGTCGACGTCGTAGTCGCCGTGCACCAGGATCGTTTCGCCGTTTTTGATCGCTCGCACCAGGCGCTCGGTCGCGGCGGCCATGCCCGGCAGGGAGCCCGGGTCGTGCAGCAGCGCGGCGGAGCGCGAGAGGTGCGGGCCCAGGGCCGACTCGTCGAGGCCGCGGTGGCACAGCACCTGGGCCAGCACGGCCGGCAGCGCGTGGGTCTCGGCCAGGGATCGGACCCGGCGGGGGTCGGCGGAACGGAGACGCCAGGGAACGGGCATGGGCAGAGTGTCCCCCGCGGAGGGAGCGCGAGGAAGCCCGGGCCGTGGCGCTGGAGCTCGCATCACACGCCCGGCCGCCGCGCCGCGGGTCGCCGGCGACCGGGGCGCCGAGCGAGGCGGGGCGCGCCTCCCGGGCGCGGGAAATAGCACGAGGTTGGAGCCCCGCCGGCTCCCGGAGCGCTGGGCCTCCGCGCCCCTGCGCGGGCGAGAGGCCTTTGGAGCCTGGGCGCTCGCCGCGCAGCGGGGGGGCCCGCGGAGGCGCTGGTTGGAGCCGCGAGGGTCTGCTCCAGGGGCCCTGCCCCGCACGGGCTGAGGCGCCGCCTTTCCGGCCCGGCCCAAGCACTTTCGGGGGTTGAGCCGACGCCGATCGCTGGCCCATCGTCCCGGCGGGCGCCTGCCCGGCGGGCCGCGCGCCCGCCGCTCGCTGGCTCGACCCGCGGCGAATCGGAGGCTGCGCGCGGCCCGGCCAACGCCCCCGGGCGACCCCGCGACCCCGCCCTGCGACCCGAGCGGCCGGGACTCCCGCCAACCGGACAACGATCGCCCCGGGCCGCTACCCTGCGCCGGTCCCATGTCCGCGCAGAACCCCTCGCAAAACCCCTTCCGATTGCTGCCTTCGGTCGAGCAGCTGCTGCTAGCCCGCGGCCCCGCCGAGCCCGGGCCGGCCCGGGATCTGGCGGCGCGCTTGGCCGGCGAGCTGCTCGGCCGCGTGCGCGAGCGGCTGCGCAGCGGCGAGCTCGATGCGGCCGGCCTCTCCGCCTGGCTGGCCGGCGGGGGCCCGGTGCGCGACCTGGACGGCCTGCTCGCCAAGGAACGCGGCCAGGGCCTCCGGCGCGTGATCAACGCCACCGGTGTGGTGCTCAACACCGGCCTCGGCCGCGCGCCCCTGCATCCGGAGGCGGCCGCCGCCATGGCCGAAGCGGCGCGCTCCTATTGCACGGTCGAGGTCGATCGCTGGAGCGGGCAGAGGAACCGCCGCGACGACCGCACCAGCGAGCTGCTGCGGCGCCTGCTGGGCGTCGAAGCCGGCTTGGCGGTCAACAACTGCGCCGCCGCCGTGCTGTTGACCCTGCAGACCTTCGCCGGCGGGCGCGCCTGCGTGCTCTCGCGCGGCGAGCTGGTCGAGATCGGCGGCTCGTTCCGCATGCCGGACGTGATGCAGCGCGCCGGTGTGCAGCTGGTCGAGGTCGGCACCACCAACCGCACGCGCCTCGCGGACTACGCCGCGGCCCTCTCGCCGGCCGTCGGGCTGCTGCTCAAGGTGCACACCAGCAATTACCGCGTGGTGGGTTTCGTCGAAGAGGCCAGCGCGGCCGAACTGGCACGCCTGGCCGCGGAAGCGGGCCTGCCCAGCGCCTACGACCTGGGCTCGGGCCTGATCGACCCGCCCGGGGCCCGACCGCTCGATTTCCTGGGGGACGAGCCGCCCCTGCGCGCGGCCCTGCAGAGCGGCATGGACGTGGTCATGTTCTCGGGCGACAAGCTGCTGGGCGGGCCCCAAGCGGGGCTGATCGTCGGCAAGAAGTCGGCGATCGAGGCCCTGCGCCAAAACCCGCTCTATCGCGCCCTGCGGCTGGACAAGGTCATCCTGGCGGGCCTCGAGCGCACCCTCGAGCTGCTGCTCGAGGGCCGTGGCGACGAGCTGCCGACGCGGCGGCTGCTGACCCGCCCGCTCGCCGAGCTCGAGGCGTCCGCCCAGCGCTTGGCCGAGGCTCTCAGCCGGCTGCCGGGTCTGGTCGCCGAAGCCCGTCCGGGCAAGTCCCAGCCCGGCTCCGGCAGCGCCCCGGACGTGTTCCTGGACACCGTGTGCGTGGTCGTCGAGCGGCGCGGGCAGGGGGCCGAGGCGCTGGCCCGCGCCCTGCGCGCCGGCGAACCGCCCGTTTTCGGGCGCATCCAGGAAGGGCGCCTGTGGCTCGATCCGCGCACCCTGCTGCCCGGCGAAGAAACCGAGCTGATCGCGGCCTTCGAGGGCCTGCAACGCTCGCCTTGAGTTCCGCTCCGGCCGTGCAGCCGCAGATCCTCGACCGCCGGCTGTCGCCAGCGCCGGAGCGGCGAGGCCCAGCCCGCGCGTCGGTGGCTTCGAAGCAGGCCATGTATCGGCACGCGGCCCTCGATCCGAGCCGCTGCGCCGGTCGCAGGGCGGACCAGCGGCTGGGGACCGCCCGGTCCGGCGACTCGGCAGAGCCCGAGTCGAGTGCTGCTCAGGCCGTCACACGTCCGCGCGACCCGCGTCCTTGGCCTCGACCTGGCGCGGGCTGCGGCCGTGGCCGGCTTCGATGGCCCGGGAGAGGCCCTCGACGTCGCCCAGATCGGTGTCGGCCGTGAGCCGCAGGAAAGCGCTGGATTCGATCTCCACGTCGCCGAGGTCCGTCTCGAGGCGGCCCTCGTCGCCGCTCACGCCGCGCGCCTCGACATTCCCGAGGGCCGAGGTGGCCACCAAGCTCGCGCATTCGAAATCGCGCAGCCGCACGTCGCCGAGGTCCGTGTCCAGCTCGACGCTGAGGGGCCGCCCGACGCGCTCGGCCGACAGGTCGCCGAGGGCGCTGGAGAGGCGCAGGCGATCTTCGACTTCCACGCCCTCGACGCTCACGTCGCCGAGGTCCGTGCTGAGGACCAGCTCTTCGAGCGGCGTGCCGAGGTAGAGCTGCAGCTCGACCGCCAGGGCGGGCTTGCCGCTGCTCGTTTCGATCCGGATCCGGCCGTCGCTCCAGACCAGGCGCGCATCCCCCGGAAGGGCCTCGCGGATCCGCGCGCGGCCGCGCTGTTCGCCGCTGGCGCCCGAGCGCACCGCGATGTCGCCCAGCTCGAGCTGGACCTCTACAGATCTCTCAGCGGCAGCGGCCAGGCCCGCGGCCGAGGCCTGTGCGGCGGGCTCGAACTCGACCCAGCGCTCGTGGCGCAGGCGCACGCCATCGACCGTGTAGTGGCTGTTGATCCGGCAGCAGGCCAGGATCAAGCAGGTCGGGAGCAGGACGGCCAGGAGCGCGGGCGCAGGGAACGACAGGGACCGGTGTGCCATGGGGGAGGCGGAGGGCCGGAAGGCGGGGGGCTGGCAGGAAGGGGGGGGCCGGGGTGGACCGTGGGGAAGCAGGCAGGCGGAACGCGGGAGGGGCCTGGAGAGCGCGGCGCGGCCGGGGCCTACTGCGGGCGCCGGTCGAGGGCGACCCGCGCACCGGCGCGACCTCGGGGATACGGGCCCGTTCGGGGAACCTTTCCCGGACCGCCCGGAATCGCCTGCGCGCCCCGTCGTTTCGGGCGGGCGCCGCGTGGCGCTAGCATGCCCCGATGCAACCCACCCCCGACAAGCGGCTGATCGACTACGCCGCCTGCGCCGGCTGAGCGGCCAAGATGCCCCTGGGGCGGCTAGCGCAGGTCCTGCGCGGCATCCACGCGGAGGAGGATCCGCGCCTGATCGTCGGACCCGAGACGTTCGACGACGCGGGGATCGTACGCCTCGACCCAAACGGCGATCCGGACGCGCCGGCGCTGGTCCAGACGGTCGATTTCTTCCCCCCGGTGGTCGACGACCCCTACTTCTACGGGGCCATCGCCGCGGCCAACTCGCTCTCGGACGTGTACGCCATGGGCGGGCGGCCCCTCTCGGCCCTGACCCTGGCGGGTTTTCCCAAGGACTTCCGCCAGGACTGGATCGAGGCCATCTTCCGGGGCGGCTTCGAGAAGGTGCGCGAGGCCGGCGCGGTGGTGGCGGGCGGCCACACCGTCGAGGGCGAGATCCTGTTCGGCTTCGCGGTCACCGGCCTGGTGCGCCCGAGCGCCCTGACGCCCAACTCTGGCGCGCGGCCCGGCGACCTCCTGTTCCTGACCAAGCGCCTCGGCATGGGCACTCTGACCACCGCCCAAAAGCGCGGGCTGCTCGATTGGCAAGGGCTGCTGCCGGCGGCGCGCCAGATGGCCGCGCTCAACCGCGACGGGGCCGAGGCCATGGTCGCCGCGGGCTGCCGCGCCGCCACCGACGTGACCGGCTTCGGCCTGATGGGCCACGCGCGCAACCTCGGCCGTGCCTCCGGCGTGACCCTCGAACTCGAAGCCGCTCGTTTGCCGCTGTTTCAGCGCGCCCTCGAATTCGCCGCCCAAGGCGTGGCCTCCGGCGGCTCGAAGCGCAACCGCGAAGCCCTGGCCGATGAGGTGCGCGTGTCCCCGGCCGTGCCCGAGCCCCTGGCGACCGTGATCTTCGACGCCGAAACCTCCGGCGGCCTGCTCCTGGCCCTGCCGGCGACCCAAGCCCAGCGCTTCCAATCCGAATGCGACCGCCGCGGCCAATTCTGGGCCCAAATCGGCCAGGTCGCCCCCCCCAGCGACCGCTGGGTCCGGGTCGAATAAAACCCGCGCCCCACAGCATCCGCCGACCATCGGGGCAGGTACTCCCTTCTGCATCGAGACAAGGAAGCCGCCCATGCCTAGCTGAGCGAGATCGCTTACGTGCGCAAGTTCGGTGTGCTGCGGATTGGCTAGAAGGCTCGTGGGGTTTGGAGATAATCGGCGCGTAGCGACGATCGTTTCATTCCCTGACTCTCAGCGGTTTCTTGAGCCCTTGTCGAGGAGAAGGCACCGCGGGGCAAGCTGAGGAGGGCGTTCCGGCGGGGCTCCTGGTCTCGGTCTGGGGGCGGAGGGTGGGTTGGGGCGGCGGCGAAGGCTCGACAGGGCCGGGGCTGGGTCCTAGAACCGGGGGACTTGGCCATCGGCCCGGCGGCGGGATGCCGTGCGGGGCGCGCCGCCCATGCAGACCACGCCGCCGTCCGAGAGCGATCGAAGCCAGTTGGAAGCGACCTTGGCCGCGCGCGGCTTCGGGGTGCCGGAGACGCCGTTGATCCTGGGGCATCGCGGAGCGCCGCGGCTGGCGCCGGAGAACACTTTGGCGAGTTTGGCGCGGGCCTTGGAGCTGGGGCTCGATGGGGTCGAGTATGACCTGCAGGCCAGCGCCTCGGGGGAGCCCGTGCTGCTGCACGACGACACGCTCGATCGCACCACCGACGGCCACGGGCCGGCCGAGGCGGCCAGCTTGGCGGAGCTGTCCTCCCTGGACGCGGGCGCCTGGTTCTCGAAGGCCTTCGCCGGCGAGCCCCTGCCGATGCTCGAAGAGGCTTTGGCCCTGGATGCCTCTGCGCGCGGCGCGGCGCCGCTGCACATGATCGAGCTCAAGCGCGCCGATCTGGTGGCCTCGGTCGCGCGGGCCCTGGCCGAGCTGCCGCGGCCCCTGCCGGTGCGCATCGCTTCCTTCCATCGCGAGGTCTGCGTGGAGGCGCAGGCCCTGGGCCTGCCGAGCATGCTGCTCGGCCTGCGCGCCAGCGAAGAGGACCGGGCCTTCGTGCGCCGCGAGCGCCTCGCGGCCTACGGCGTGGCCGCCTTCGGCTGGCGCACGCCCGCCGGCGCGGCCGATTGGCCCTGCGAGCGCTGGGCCTGGACCGTCGACCAGCCCGCGGACCTGCTCGAGGCCTGCCGCCGGCCCCTGTTCGGCTTCAACACCAACGAGCCCCTGCGGGCCCTCTCGGTGCGCGCCCTGTGCCACCACGCCCCGCACGACAGCGGGCCCTATCCGCTGGAGGTTCCCGAACTCGAACTGGAACTCGGCTCCCAGGGCCCCGGGGCGGGCGGGCAGTGGGCCGGCCGCTGGACCTTCGCGGCCGCGGTCCGCAATCCGTTCGGCTTCGAAGTCGAGGTCGAGCTCAGCTTCCGCTCCGGGCGCGGGGCCTTCGAGATCGCGGCGGAGAACACCCGCGCGCGCTTGGCGCCGGGAGAGCGCGCCGCCTTCCCTTTGCGCCTGACCGGCGGCTCCTGGTCGCCCGGCGGCGATCCCCTGCTGCTGGTCGAGTTCGTGCCGAAGAGCGCCGCCGGCGCGCCGTTCCAGCGACTGATCTTGGACGCGCCCCTCGAGCGCGTGCGCCACCTGCGCCTGCGCGAGGACACGCAGCGGCTCGCGCTGCTCGAAGAATCGCCGGGCCAGGCGCCCGCTTCGATCCTGGTGCGCCGGCGCGGGCGCGAGCTCTTGGCGCGCATCGAACAGGACGGCGGGCTGGTGGATGCGCGCCTGTGGCTGCACCTCGACGGCGAGACCCACGGCGGGCAGGGCCCCAGCGCGCGGCTGGCCCTGCCGGCCGACTGGGCCGTCCGGCCCGGCGGCCTGCGCTTCTCGGCGGCCCTCGAGGGCCGCGAGCGACTCGGGCCGCGGCGGGTCTGGCGGCGCTACGCGGGCGGGCTGCCGGCGGACCTGCTGAGCGGGGTGCCGGGCCGGCTGCTGCCCGGCTGATCGGGCGCTCCGGGCGGGCGCGGGCCGCGCCGGATGAGCCGGCCGTGCGCCGCTGGGGCTGGCGTGTTCCCTCGAGCCGGCGCGGCGCGGCGCAGGGCCAGCGCGCCTGCTGCGGGCGCGGCTGCCGCCGGTCGGGGGCCGCGGAACCGGATCGAACCGCCCTCCGCGCGGAGCGTCCCCCGCCCCGGATGCCGCCAGGTCGGCGCCGCACCGGCTCGAAGGCACGGCGGGATGGCTGGCCGCGCGGAAGTCGCGGCCAGCGCGCTCTGCCCGGGCCGCGGGCCCGATCGGCGGGTGCGCGCCCGGGCCCCTGGCGGGGCCGGCCCCTGCGTGGGCCGAGCGCTGGGCTTGCGGCCGTCGATGCTCGCTCGGCGACCCCCAGCGCGGAGCGGCGCACAGGGGATGCCTTGCGGTCGGCGCCGCCCGCGGGGGATGCTCTCCGCCATGGACTCTCGCCGCTGCCGATCCCTTGGGCCGAGCGGCCCGCGCTGCGGGGGGCCGCAAGCTGGCGGGCAAAGAGGCATCGGCCGGCGAGCGAGCGGCCTGCGAGCGAGCGGCGAACAGTTTCACGGAGAGCGGTCCAGCAGCGCACGATCCCGCGGCGTGCTGCGCGCGGCCTCCGCCGCGGCCCTGGCCCTGCTGCTGCCTCTGGCGGCGGGCTGCGAGCTGGGCGTGCGGCCGAGCACCGGGGCCGGCCGCGGGCTGGTGGTGATCGCCGTCGACGGCCTGCGCGCGGACCATCTGTCGTGCCTCGGCTACGACCGCATGACCACGCCGCGGCTCGATCGCTGGGCCGACGACGGCGTGCTGTTCGAGGCCGCTTTCAGCGCCGCGCCCCTGCGCGTGCCGGCCCACAGCGCGCTGCTCTCCGGCAGCGATCCGAACCTGGCCCGCCGCGAGGTGCCGCAGTGGCTGGAGGCGACCCTCGATCAGACCTGGCTGCTGCCGCCGCGGGTGCCGCGCCTGCCGCTCGAGCTGGCCGGGCTCGGCTTCCAGACCGCGGCTTTTTCCGCGCACCCCGAGTTCTCGCGCGTGTTCGGGCTGGGCGTCGGCTTCCAGACCTTCGTCACGCCCTGGGAGCAAGACGGTCAGATCGTGCCCGCCGCGCAGCTGCTGGGCCTGGCGCAGCAATGGATCGAGAGCCAGGACCCGGGGGCCGACTGGTTCTGTTACCTCGAACTGGCCGATCTCGAGCGCGCCTTGACGCGGCCCGAGCCCGCCGAGGAGACGCGCTTCGCGCCGCGGCCCGAGCTCGGCTACCTGCCGCCGGTCGGCACGGAACGGCCGGCCCTGTTCGCCCTGCCGCCCGAGCGCTTCGACGGCTCGCTGCGCACGGTGGGGGAGTTCGAGGCGCGCTACGACGGCGCCCTGTTCGAGCTCGACCAGGCGATCGGGCGCTGGCTCGACGTGCTGGCCGCGGAAGGGCGCCTTGAGCGCACCAGCCTGTGTCTGGTCGGCAGCTACGGCATGCAGTTCGGCGAGGCCGGGCTGTACGCCGACCATGGCCGGCTCTCGATGGCCGACCTGCGCATCCCGGTGCTGATCCTGCCCGCCGCCGAGCTCAGCCTGGCGCGCCGCGGCCGGCGCCCGGAGCTGTTCAGCGCCATCGACCTGGCGCCGACCCTGCTCGGTCTCTACGGCGCGCCGGCGCCGGCCGGCATGATCGGCGCCGATCGCCTGGCCGCCGCCGCGGCGCCGCGCGAGCATTGTTTCTCCTCTTGCGCCATCCAGGGCGGCTACGCGGCGATCTCCGAGAACCACTGCCTCGAGCTGGTCCTGGGGGCCGCGGTCGCCTCGCCGACCCTGCGGCGGGCCTGGTACGGCGACCTGGCGGCGCACGTCGGGGAAGCCCGCGAACGGCTCTACGACTGGCGCGCCACGCCCTTCCCGCCGCTGGCCGGCGGGCCGCCGCCGGAGCCCTTGCTGGCCGAGCCCCTGCGGGCCGCGGCGGCGCGCTACATCGATGCGGTCGAGCAGCTGCGCGAGCTGTATCAGGAGCCCTTGATGCGGCTGGGCTTCGCCGATCGGGCCGCCCTGGAGAGCACCCCGCCGTGAGCGCCAGCGCCGCCCCCGCGTCCAAGCGCTCTTTGTCGCTGCTCTTCGTCAGCCTGCGCTATCCGCCCTACGTGGCCGGGGGCTACGAGCAGCTGACCCAGGAGCTGGCCCGCGGCCTGGCGGCGCGCGGGCATCGCGTGCGCGTGCTGTGCGGCGCGGGCCAGGGTTTCGAGGACCCCTTCGTGCGCCCCTGGCTCGAGCCGTCCCTCGAGCCCGAGCGCGACCTGTTCGCCGAGGTCTACGCCGGCGGCACGGCGCTGGCCTGGCGCCGGCACGTGCGCTCGTCCCACAACCTGGCGGCGGCGCGGCGGGCCCTCGATGAGGAGCGCCCGGACGTGCTGGTGGCCGCCAACCTGGGGCTGGCCTCCCTGGCGCCCCTCGAGGCCGCGGCGGAGCGCGGGCTGCCGATCCTGGGCCTCGTGTGCGACGCCTGGCCGGCCAACCACTGGCGGCGCGAGTGGCGCGCGCGCGGCACCAAACGCTGGCGCCTGGGCCTGCTCTCGGCCCTGATCGATCGGCGGCTTTCAGCCCTCGGCCCCTGGCCGATGCTGGTGCCCAGCGACTTCTTGCGCCGCGAACTCCTGGCGGAAGGGGTGGCGGAGTCGCGCCTCGAGCGCTTTTCCCTGGGCGCCTCCCCGGGCCTGCCCAAGCGCCCGCCCCCGCCCCGGCCGCGCAGCCCCGGCGAGCCCCTCGAGCTGCTCGTGCCCGCGGCCTCCTGGGAGGGCAAGGGCGCGCACCTGGCCCTGGCGGCCGCGGCCCGCGCCAGCGCCGCCGGGGCCCCGCTGCGGGTGAGCGTGGCCGGGGATCGCCCGGGACCCTATCGCCAGCGCCTGCAGCAATCCGCGGCGGCCCCCGAATTGGCGGGCCGCGTCGAGTTCCTGGGCCAGGTGCCGCAGGCGGTTCTGTTCGAGCGCGCCCTCGCCTGCCACGCCTGCCTGTTCCCCACGCGCTGGGGCGAGCCCTTCGCGCGCGCTCCTCTCGAGGCGCTGTGGCTCGGGCTGGCGCTCTTGGCCAGCGACTGCGGCGGCACGCCGGAGCTGATCGTCGACGGCGCCGAGGGCCGGATCCTGCCCGCGGACGACGAAGAGGCCTGGAGCGAGGCCCTGCTGGCCCTGGCGGCCGACGAGCCCCGGCGCCTGACCTTGGCGGCCGCGGGACAGCGCCGGGCCCTGGCCGAGCACCGCCCGGAGTCGATGCTGCAGGCCTTCGAGCGGCGCCTGCGCCTGGCCGCGGGCTGAGCTCCGCCGCGCCCGCCGGCCCCGGGGGCGCGCCTCCCGGTCGCAGCGGTGCGGGGCGCCGGTGTTGCGGGTGCGGCCGGTGCCGCGAGCGCCTGCTGCGAGCGCGACCGCAGGCCCTTTCCCGGGGCCGACGGCGCCTGGGCGCGCCTGGCGCGAGCCCCGTTGTTGCACAATCGCCGCCCGCCCATGCGCCTCCTGGTCGTCGCCAACGGATATCCGCCGCGGGGTCGCTGGGGCACCGAGTTCTACACCCGCGAGCTGGTGCGCGGCATGATCGGCCGCGGGCATCAGGTCGCCGTGCTGCATCCGGTGCGCAGCGACGAACGCCCGCGCTTCACCCTCGAAGAAGCGCGCGGGGCCGATGACGTGCCGGTGTTCCTGCTCTACAACCCCGGCGATCCCAAGAAGCGTTTCGCGGACTCCTACGAGAACGCCACGGTCGACTCCCTGTTCGAGACCGTGCTCGAGCGCTTCCGGCCGGATCTCGTGCACTTCACCTACCTGCTCTGGGGCCTGTCGGTGGGGCTGCCCGCCGTGGCCCGCCGCCGCGGCCTGGGCCGGCTGCTGACCGCCACGGACTACGGGCCCCTGTGCCATCGCGGGCAGTTCTTCGATTGGCGCCTCGAAGCCTGCGGCGGCCCGCGGCCTCCCGAGGTCTGCGCGCGCTGCATCCGCCGCCCCTCGCGGGACGACGCCCCGCTCGGGCCGCGCCTCGCCAAGCGCGCGGCCGCCGATCTGGCGGCCCTGCTGGGCGGCCTGGGGCGCGTGGTGACCCGCGCGGACCTGGTGGCCCGCGAGCGGGCCGTGGGGGCCGCCTTCGAGGCCCTGCAGCGCATCCTGACCCCGACCGAGGTGGTCAGGGACGCCTACCGGCGCGCCGGCGTGCCCGAGTCCAAGCTGGCGACGCTGGTCTATAGCCTGGACGAGGGCCCCTACGAGGCGGCCCGCGCGGCGCCGGTCGGCGGGCCGGTGCGCTTCGGCTACCTGGGCCAGTTCACGCCCCACAAGGGCGTGCATGTGCTGCTCGAAGCCGTGCGTCTGCTTTCCGGACGGCTGCCCGAATCCGTCGAGCCCTGGGAGGTACACCTGTTCGGCAAGCCCGCCGGCGGGCGCCACCAGCTCTACGCGCGCCGCCTGTTCGAGCCCGACCCCGGGCCGCGGGTGCGCCTGCACCCGCCCTTCGATCCCGACGAGGGGCCGAGGGTCCTGGCCCAGCTCGACGCGCTGGTGTTGCCGAGCCTGTGGGACGAAAACGCCCCGCTCTCGTGCCTGCAGGCCCGCGCCGCGGGGGTGCCCGTGCTCGGCAGCCGCGTGGCCGGCATCGCCGAGGTGATCGAGGAGGGCCGCCACGGGCTGCTGTTCGCCCCGGGGGACGCCGAGGGCCTGGCGGATGCCATGCGCCGGGTGATCCTGCGCCAGGTCGGCCGCCTGGCGCAGCCCGGCCTGCCCCTGGCCCTCGAGCAGCACCTGGTGCGGCTCGAAAATCTGTACGAGGAGCTGGTATTCGAG
The DNA here is from genome assembly GCA_044359835.1 of Planctomycetota bacterium. GTDB lineage: Bacteria > Planctomycetota > UBA1135 > UBA1135 > JBIKLM01. The sequence continues at coordinate 10,883 of JBIKLM010000006.1, read as the reverse complement.
GCCCGCGTCGGCGCTCTGAAGTGAGCTGCCGCTGGCCGCCCCGCGGCCCTCGCCGCCGGACGGGGCGAATCCGGACCCCCGGACCGTTCGATCCCCGAAGCAGGCCTGGTGCGGCCCCGCCGCTGCGCTAACCTGCCCTGCCCGCCCCACATACGCCCAGCCCGCGCCTTGCCCGCGCCTTGCCCGCGCCCCGCCGGCCCCACACCGACCCGCGCCCCTTCGCCTTGGACAACCGCGCCGACACGTTCAGCTACGCCCTCGGGCAGGGCCTCAACATCGGTTTCCTGGCGATGAGCTACGCCCCGGACGTGGGCGGGGTGCAGACGCTCATGACCGGCCTGGCGCGCGAATACCGCCGCATGGGCCACCAGGTGTTCGTGCTGTGCCTCGACATGAGCGGCCAGGCCGAGCCGTTCACGCACCGCGAGGAGCGCATCGAGGGCGTGCTGGTGCGGCGCATCGCCTACGCCTTCCACGACCATCGCCGGCTGGCCGACCTCCTGCGCCACAAGAAGCTCGAGGACCTGGTGCTGGCCTGGCTGGCCGAGGCTCCCTGCGACGTGATCCACGTCCACCATCTGTCGGGCTTCGGCGCGGGGGCGCTGGCCACGATCCAGTCCGTGGGGCAGCCCCTGGTGCTGACCCTGCACGACTACTGGCTGATCGATCCGCTCGGCCAGATGTACGCCACCCGCCCGCGGCAGGAGCCCGAGCCCGCGGACCTGGTCGCGGCGCCGCCCTTCGGCGCGGCCATCGAGCGCCCCGAACTGGATCTGTGGGTCGAGCGCATCCGCGGCTGCTGGCCGCACCTCTTGCCCTCCGGCGGCGGGCTGCAGAGCGGGCCCGAGGACCAGCCGGTGGCGGACGACCGCGCCGCCGTCGCCGCCTGCCTCGACTACGCCCTGCGCATGCTGCGCATGCCGGCCTGCGCGCTTTCGCCTTCGGCGGCGGCCGCGCATGTGTTCGAGCTGGCCGGGCTCGAGCCGGGCCGCATCCAGGTCTCGGAGAACGGCGTCGACGTGGCCGGCCTCAAGGAGGCCGTGGCCGCCGAGCGGTTGCTGCGCCCGCGCGAGCCGGGCAAGCTCAAGCTGGGCGTGCTGGGTTCGGTGTTGCCCTCGAAGGGCGCGCTCGAATTCGCCCAGGCCTTCCTGGACGCGGGCCTGCCCGACCTCGAGCTCGAGATCCACGGCAACGAGCCGAGCTACCACGGCGACAACCGCTACGTGGAGCGTCTGCGCCGCCTGGCCAGCGAACAGCCTTCGATGCGGGTCTTCGGCTCCTACACGCCCGAGCGCTTGCCGGCGATCCTGGCGGGCCTCGACGGGGTCGCCGCGCCCTCGCGCTGGGAGGAGGTCTTCGGGCTGACCGTGCGCGAAGCGCGCGCCGCGGGGCTGCCGATCCTGGTCTCCGACGCGGGCGCCCTGGCGGCTTCCGCCGATGGGGGCCGGGGCGGCTGGATCGTGCGCCGCGACGATCGCGCGGGCTGGACCCAAGCGATCCGCGAATTCGCCACCGACGAGGCCCTGCGGCGCCGCAAGGCCGCCCACACCGTCGAGCCACGGGGCCTCGCGGAGCAGGCCAAGGAATTGCTCGGCCACTACACCCAGGCGATCTTCGACACCACCGGCCGCGACCTGCGCGTCAAGTTCGGGCCGCCGCCGCCGGTCAGCGGCGCTGCGCTCCCCGAACTCGACAAAAAAGCCGAGCCCAAGAGCCTGGTGGGGCGCTTCCGTCGCTGGCTCGGGCAGTGACGCGCGGATCCAGGTCGCCGCGGGCTCCCGCTGGTCAAGCGGACCCGGGGTCCAGGTGTCCCGACAGGATCAGCCCGGCCACGGCCAGGGCCGCCAGCAGGCGCCACCAGCCGAACAGGGCCAGCCCGCGCGACGAGAGCCAAGCGACCATCCAGCGCACCGCCAGCACGGCCGAGACGAAGGCCACCAGGAAACCCGTCAGCAGCTCGGGCAGGCCGTAGGCCTCGAGCATCGCCGCGCCGCTGCCCAGGGCCTTGTAGCCCGTGGCGGCCCCGAGGGTCAAAAGCCCCAAAAGGAACGAGAACTCGACCGCCGCCACCATCGAGAGGCCGCCCACCAAGCCCCCCAGGATGGTGGCCAGGCTGCGGCTGACGCCGGGCCACAGGGCCAAACACTGGAACAGTCCGACGATCAGGGCCAGGCGCGGCCCGAGCTGCTCGAGGGGCTGGCCCGCGCGGCCGCCGAGCCCGCGTCCGATCCACAAGAGCAGCAGGCCGCCGACGGCCCAGGCGGCGACCACGGGCCAAGGTCCGAAGAGGTGCTGTTCGATGCGCTCGTCGAACAGCAGGCCCAAGAGCGCAGCGGGCACGAAGGCCAGCAGCAGGCACTGGGCCAGGCGGCGCCCCTGTGCATCCCGGCCCGAGAGTCCGCGATGCATCGAGCGCACGCGCTCCCGATAGAGCAGCAGCACGGCCGCGATGGCCCCCGCTTGGATCACGATCGCGTAGGCGTTGGCCGCTTCGCTGGCCGGGATGCCCATCAGCCGCTGGGCCACCAGCAGGTGCCCCGTGGAGCTGACCGGCAGGTACTCGGTGATGCCCTCGACCAGGCCGAGGATCAAGGCTTGCCAGAGCTCCATGGAATCGCGGGGGCGCGGCGGGGAGGGTAGCAGCCCCGCTGGCCGGCCCATATCGCGCAGTGAGGCGTCCGCGCCGCACTGGGACCCGGCGAAGCCAAGCGGGCCCGCGGCGGGGGCGCCCGGCCCGCCGAAACGCCGCGCCCGAGCAGGGGCCGGGGGCCCGGGCCGGGCCGGCGCATGGGCCGCCGCCGGAAACCGTCCCTGGCGCTCAAGCTCGGCGGTCGCCGGGCCGAATCAGCCTCGGCGAGGTTCGGGCCGTTGCCCGATCCCCAGGAAATTTCTTCAGCGAACCATGGCTAACGGGGCGCGTGCGGGCGGGCGGGGCGGATTCACCCTGATCGAGCTGATGATCGTGGTGGCCCTGATCGCGGTGATCTCGACCATGGCCGTGCCCAAGCTGCTCAGCAGCCGGCAGGTGGCCAACGAGTCGGCGGCCATTTCGACCCTGCGGACCCTCTCGACGGCCCAGGCCCAGCTGCAGGCCTCCAGCGCGATCGACTGCGACAGCGACGGCGCGGGCGAATTCGGCTATTTCGGCGAGCTGGCCGGCGCCGTGGGGCTGCGCGAAGACGACGGCAGCCAAGCGGCCCAGGTCGGCTCCGAGGCCCTCGATCCCGCCATCCTGGCCACGGCGCTGGGTTTCGTCGATGGCTCCGCGGTGCGCCGTTCGGGCTACATCTTCCAGATGTTCCTCCCCGATGCCTCCGGCATCGGCACGCCCGAAGCCGCCGGCGGCGGCATGGGCAACAGCATCGATCCGGACCTGGCCGAGGTGTTTTGGTGCTGCTACGCCTGGCCGATGGACGCGGGCTCGAGCGGCAACCGGGCTTTCTTCCTGAACCAGGAAGGCGACATCCTGCAGTTCAACAACCAATCGGGCGCCTACGGCGGCGCCGGCGCTGGACCGGACTGGAGCGCCGCCTTTTCGCCCGGCAGCGACGACCTGGGGGACGATCCCTCGAACGGCGCCTTGGGCATCCCGGGCAACGACGGCAATCTGTGGACCTCGCTGCAGCTGTGAGCCGCTGACGTCCGCGCCGGTCGCAGGGCCTGAACAGCCGACGGGCTGAGCTTTCGCCTCGGGTGCAGCCCGGGGCGATGCTTCGTTCTCAGCCCCTCATTGCGAGCCGGCCGGATCCGCTGTGGGCGCGTCGATCGCCGGGCTCGGCTCGGAGACCGGCGCTGCCAGTTCGGCGGCCGGGTCCGCTCCCGTGGCGCGCTTGGCTGCGCGGGCCTCCTGGGCCTCCACCCAAACGGTGTAGGCCAGCCAGCCGAGCACCGCCACGAGGACGGCGTCCAGCAGGATCAGGCGCTTGATCCAGGCCTTGTCCATGACTTTGGCTTCCACGGCAGCAGCGTAGTGCCTGGCGACCCCCGGTTCGCGCCCAAAATGGACCCGTCGCCGGGATCAGCCCGGCCGGGCGCGCGCGGCGCGGTCCCAGGCCGCCAGCAGGCGGTCCCCCAGGGCGGGCCAGGGGTAGAGCCGCTCCACCTGGGCGCGTCCGGCCAGACCCAAGCGGCGCGCAGCCTCCGGATCCTCGAGCAGCGCCGCGCAGGCCGCCGCGAACTCGTCCGGCCGCTCCGCCAGGGCCAGGTGGCGCCCGCCTTCGAGCTCCAGCCCCTCGGCTCCGACGGGGGTCGAGACCAGCGGGGTGCCGAGGGCCAGGGCCTCGACGATCTTGAGCCGCGTGCCGCCCCCGATGCGCAGGGGCACCACCGCCAGGGCGGCGCGCTCGAGGTGGGGGCGCACGGAGGGCACGGCCCCGATCAGCTCGACCCGCGGCCCGGCCAGGGCGGCGATGCGCGGACCCGACCCGCGTCCCACCAGCTCGAGCACCACGGCGGGCCGCCGGGCCGCCAGGCGCGGCAGGATCTCGGCCACGAACCACTCCAGGCCGTCGATGTTGGGGGCGTAGTCGAGGGAGCCCACGAAACACAGCCGCTCCGGCCGGCGCGCGGGCGCGGGTTGGCTCGGCGCGAAATCCTGGGCGTCGAAGCCCGACGGCACCGCCGAGACCTCGAGCCCCGGGTGCCGGCCGAGCAGCAGCGCGCGGTCGTCTTCGCTGCAGGTCAGGTGGTGGCGGAAGCGCGCCGCGGCCAGGGCTTCGAGGCGCGCCAGTTTCCACAGGTCGAAGGCCGCTGCGGGGTCCCGCGGCGGCCGGGTTCGGCGCTGGAAATCGAGGTCGAGCTTGTGGTGGTGCACCAGGACCGCCCGGGCGCGGTCCGGCGGCAGGCGGCGGGCCAGCAGCAGCTCGTCGAGATGCACCAGGTCGAACTCCGGGGCCGCCTGTTCGAGGCGGCGATCGAGGGCGGCCGACGCGAACCAGCGCTCGATCTTGGGCTGGGTCCAGCGCGCCGAAGGCGTCGGGTGCGAGCGCGGGAACAGCTCGAGTTCGAGGCCCAGCCCGCGCAGGGCCCGCTCGGCTTCCCCATGGGGCCGCGGGTCCTCCACGGCAAACAGCGTCACGCGGCAGCGCTTGGCCGCCTGCTCGAGCAGCCGGAAGGTGCGGATCCGCCCGCCGGAATCGAGCGGCCAGGGCACCGCCGGGCTGACGAACAACACGCGCATCAGCGCACGGCTCCCAGGTGCTCGTCGCGCGCCTCGAAGGCGCCGGGGTCGTAGAGGTTGAGCGCCACCAGCTTGAAGCCCGTCGGGCGGTCTTCGAGCAGCAGGGCGCGGGCCTTGTCGAGCCGCAGGGCGAAGGAGCGCGCGGGCGGCAGCCCCAGGGCCACGCTGACGAGGCAGCGGATCACGTTGTAGTGGCACACGAACACCAGCGCGGCGCCCGGGTGCGCGCGCGCTTCGCGCTCGAGGATCGGCCAAGCGCGGGCGACCACGTCGCTGTCGCTTTCGCCGCCGTGGCCGCGGAAACTCCACGGATCGGCGTGGAAAGCGGCCACCTCCTCCGCATGGCGGCGGTGCAGCTCGGCCACCTCCAGGGACTGCCAGCGGCCGCGATCGACCTCGGCCAGACCCGGTTCCACCAGGGGCTCGCGGCCCAGGGCCGCCCCGGCCCGGCGGGCCAGGTACAGGGCGCGCTGCAGCGGGCTCGAGAGCAACCGCGCCGGGGCCAGGCGCGCCAGGCTGAGCGCCAGCTCGTCGCTGCGCGCCAGGCCCTCCGGCGAGAGGGCCACGTCGTCGGATCCGTAGGCGCGCGAGCGCGCGCTGGCCTCGACCTCGGCGTGCCGCACCAGCCAGAGCTCGGCCCCCGAACCGAATCCCGGGTGGGCCCCGGAGGGCGGCGCGGTCTCCGGGCTTGCGGGGCCGGCGCGAGGGACGGAGTCCATCCGCTGAGCTTGCCGGCCTGGAAGCCTCGGATCCAGGGCCGGCGCAGGCCACAAATTCCTGGCGTCGCCGGTACCGGCCCTTGCAGGCCCGCCCGCACAGCGGCGACCATGGGAGCGACGCGCCCCAGATCCCCGCGCCCCGCTCCGAGGCGCCCCGGCGCCGGCCTCCGCCATGCCCAAGCTCACCTACCAACACACCGGCCAGACCATCGAGATCAAGGCCGGGAGCAACTACCTGGATTTCTGCCAGGACCACAAGGTGCCCCAGGATTTCGGCTGCACCGTGGGCTCCTGCGGCACCTGCCGGGTCGAGATCCTGGCGGGCATGCAGAACCTGAACCCGATCACCGCCGAGGAGCAGGAGACCGTGGAGATGTGCACCGACGCGCCCAACGCGCGCCTGGGCTGCCAGCTGACCATCAACGGCGACGTGACCCTGCGCCCGGCCGATTGAGCGCCGGGCCAGGGCTGCTCCTGGGGCCCGCTCTGCGACGGCGCCGCGGCGCAAGCCCCCCGCGCTGCGAAGTTCCGCGCCGGGATCGCCCGGGGCTCGCGCGCCTCCGCCCGGCCCCCGCGCGCGGCCAGCCCCGCCGCGCACGATTCCATCCCGCCGGTCGCTCCGCGCTCGGCTCGCTCCCCCGATGACGCCCCTGCTCCCGTTCCTGGCCGCGGGCGCCCTGGCCAGCCTGGGTGCCGGTTACGTGGTGCTGCGCGCCGAGCTGGCCGCCCTGGCGCCCGGCCAGCGCCTGCCCCTGGCGCGCTGGACGCTGCTCGGGCTGCAATCGATCCTCTCGGCCTTCGTGCTCTGCCTGCTGCCGATCCTGAGCCTGTTCGACGAGCAGCGCGGCGATCCCGAGCTCGGTCCCCGACTGTCGGCCCTGGCCCGGGGCAGCGCCGCGGGGCTGCTCGGCTTCCTGCCGGGCGCTGCGGTCACCCTGTTCCTGGCGGTCCTGCCGCTCTACGGCGGGCGGCGGGACGATCGCCGCATCGTCGGCCCGCTCTTGGCCGCCGGGCTCTACGGCGCCGCGCTGCTGGCGGTGGCCCTCTCGCGCGAGCGCTTTTTCGGCTGATCGGGTCACCGGAAGGGGACCGGGACCCATCGTGCTGCGCCCGGGCGCAGCCGCCGTTCGAGGGCTTGGGCCGCGCGGCCCGCGGGCTTCAATCGCGCTTGGGCTTGGCGTAGGCCAGGGCCAGCAGGAGCCCGGCGGTCAGCAGGTGCTGGATACCGTGGTGGGTCGGTCCGAAGGCCCAGGCGTGGGCGGTCAGCAGCAGCGCCGCCGCGCAGGTGGCCCGGCGACGGATGTCGAGGGCCAGCAGCGCGCCGCACAGGATCAGCAGGATCGGCCACAGGAAGGCCAGGGCCGCCGGGTTGGTCAAGAGCACCTTCTGGCCCCACAGGCGCAAGGGCGCGAACAGGGTCGCGGAGCGCCCCTCGATCGCGGCGCGCAGCGCGGCGGCGTCCGGCTGCCCGCTGCTCCAGGCGCCGATCGCTGCGTAGACCAGCAGCAGGGCCAGGAACAAGCGCAGGCCGCGCAGGGCCTGCAGGCTGAGGTCGCTCTCGCGTTTGACCATGGTCCCCTGAGGTTATCCCCGGGACCCCGGGGACCAAGGCTCCTCCCGGGACTCGGCAGGGGGAAGGGGGCCGCCGGCGACCCGGCCCAGGGCGTATCCTGCCCCCATGCCCATCGCTTTGATCGCGGCCGCCCTGGCCGCGGCCTGGCTGCCCGCGGCGCCCCAGGCCGCCCCCGGGCAGGCCCCGAAGACCCCTGCAGCGCCCCTGGCGGCCCAGCGCCTCGAGGACGTCCGTTTCCGGCCGGTTTTTCCGGCGCTGCCGGCCTTCGAGCGGCCGCTGGCCTTCGGAGCGCTGCCCGACGGCAGCGGCCGCCTGTACGTGGTCGAGCAGGGCGGCCGTCTGTCGAGCTTCGAGCGCGGCGCCGAGGGCAAGGGGACCGGCCTGCGGCGGGAACTCGAGCTGGAGGTCAGCCGGCTGCACAACGAGGAGGGCTTCCTGGGGCTGGCCTTCCACCCGCGCTTCCGCGAGAACGGGCGTTTGTTCGTGCACCGCTCGCTGCGCGGGGAGTCCAGCGGGCGCATCTCGGAGTTCGTGCGCGGCGCCGACGGCCGCATCCCGCTGTCCAGCGAGCGCGTGCTGATCGAGGTGCGCCAGCCCTGGCGCAACCACAACGGCGGTCAGCTCGAGTTCGGCCCGGACGGCATGCTCTACATCGGCCTCGGCGACGGCGGCAGCGCCGGCGATCCCCAGGAAAACGCCCAGGACCTCGGCAACCTGCTGGGCAAGATCCTGCGCATCGATGTGGATGCCCGCGACGAGGGCCTGCCCTATCGGGTGCCCGCGGACAATCCGTTCGTGGGCAGCGCCGGCTCCGCCAACACCCGCGGCGAGATCTGGGCCTTCGGCCTGCGCAACCCCTGGCGCTTCAGCTTCGATCCGGCCACCGGCCTCTTGTGGTGCGGCGACGTGGGCCAGGACGCTTACGAGGAGATCGACGTGGTCGTCAAGGGCGGCAACTACGGCTGGCGCCTGCTAGAGGGCTTCGCGGACTTCGCCCCGCGCAGCAAGCGCGGCCCCGGGGATCCGATCGCGCCGATCGTGGTCTATCCCCACAGCCTGGGCCTGTCGGTCACCGGCGGCTACGTCTATCGCGGGCAGGCCCTGCCGAGCCTGGTGGGGCACTACGTCTACGCCGACTACGTCACCGGGCGCGTCTGGGCGCTGCCCGTCGACGGCGTCGGCGCGACCCGCGGCGCCGCGCTCGAAACGCGCCCCGTGGAACTCGGCAAGGTGCCCCAGCCGGCCTCCTTCGGAATCGACGAAGCCGGCGAGCTCTACATCACCAGCTTCGACGGCCGGCTTTATCGCGCCGGCTGAAGCGCGCCGGCTGAAACCGAGCGGGGCCGCTTCCGGCGGCCCCGCTCGGTTCGGGATTCTTTCAACCGCCGGCGCGCACGGGCGCCGGCTTCGAGCGCGCCGGCGCGGCGGGGGTCTCGCTGGCGTAGGCCTCGAGGGGCGGGCAGGTGCAGACCAGGTTGCGATCGCCGAAGCCGTTGTCGATGCGGCCCACGGTGGGCCAGAACTTCGACTCGCGGGTCCAGGCGGCGGGGAAGGCGGCCTGCTCGCGGGGGTAGGCGTGCTTCCACTCCGCGGCCAGCACCACGCTGGCCGGGTGCGGGGCGTTCTTGAGCGGGTTGTCGTCCTGCGGCAGGCGCCCCTGCTCGATGGCGCGGATCTCCTCGCGGATCGAGATCAGAGCGTCGCAGAAGCGGTCGAGCTCGGCCTTGGACTCGCTCTCGGTGGGCTCGATCATGATCGTGCCCGCCACCGGCCAGGACATGGTCGGGGCGTGGTAGCCGTAGTCCATCAGGCGCTTGGCCACGTCCTCGGCGGTCACGTGGGCGCTCTTCTCGAAGGCGCGCAGGTCGACGATGAATTCGTGGGCCACGCGGCCCTTGGCGCCGCGATAGAGGATCTCGAAGTGTCCCTCCAGGCGCTTGGCCATGTAGTTGGCGTTGAGGATCGCCTGGGCGGTGGCGTCGCGCAGGCCCTCGGCGCCCATCATGGCGATGTAGGCGTAGGAGATCGTCAGGATCGAAGCCGAGCCCCAGGGCGCCGCGGAAACCGCGCCTTCGCGGCCGCCGTTCTGCACCACCGCGTGGCCCGGCAGGTGCGCCGCCAGGTGCTTGGCCACCCCGATCGGGCCCATGCCCGGGCCGCCGCCGCCGTGGGGGATGCAGAAGGTCTTGTGCAGGTTCAGGTGGCAGACGTCCGCGCCGAAGTCGCCCGGCCGGCACAGGCCCACCTGGGCGTTCATGTTCGCGCCGTCCAGATAAACCTGGCCGCCGTGCTGGTGGATCAGCCGGCACATCTCGCCGATCTGCTCCTCGAACACGCCGTGGGTCGAGGGGTAGGTGACCATCAGCGCCGACAAGCGCGCCGAGTGGGCTTCGGCCTTTTGGCGCAGGTCCGCGAGGTCCACGTTGCCCGACTCGTCGCAGCGCACGGTCACGACCTCGAGGCCGGCCATCACGGCGCTGGCCGGGTTGGTGCCGTGGGCCGAGGTCGGGATCAGGCACACGTTCCGGTGCTCCTGGCCGATGGCGCGCTGGTAGGCGCGGATCGTGAGCAGGCCCGCGTATTCCCCCTGGCTGCCGGCGTTGGGCTGCAGCGAGACCGCGGCGAAGCCGGTGATCTCGCACAGGGCGCGCTCGAGCCGCGCGAACAGCTCGCCGTAGCCGCGCGCCTGCTCGCGGGGCGCGAAGGGGTGGATGTCGGCGATGCCCGGCCAGGACAGGGCCACCATCTCGCTGGTGGCGTTGAGCTTCATGGTGCAGGAGCCCAGGGCGATCATCGAGTGGACCAAGGACAGGTCCTTGGACTCGAGCCGCTTCATGTAGCGCAGGAGCTCGTGCTCGGTGCGGTACAGCTTGAAGACCGGATGGGTCAGGTAGGGGCTCTGGCGCGCGAAGCGGGCCTCGAGCGGCGGCGTCTGCCGGGCGGCGGCCTCGATCGCGGCCAGGCTCGAGCGCTGGCCGAAGCATTCGAGCAGCGCCATCACGTCCGAGAGCCCGCTGCGCTCGTCCAGGGACAAGCCCACGCGCAGGGAATCGATCGGGCGCAGGTTGATGCGCCGCTCGAGGGCCCGGGCGTGGATCGCCGCGGCGCTCTCGGGGCCCGGACCGACCACCAGGGTGTCGAAGCGCGGGCCGGCGCTGACCGCGAAGCCGGCCTGGGTCAACAGGCTCTGCAGGGCGTGGGTCAGGGAGCGCACCTTGAGCGCGATGCGCGCCAGGCCCTCGGCCCCGTGGTAGACCGCGTAGAGGCCCGACATCACCGACAGGAGCACCTGGGCGGTGCAGATGTTCGAGGTGGCCTTGTCGCGGCGGATGTGCTGCTCGCGGGTCTGCATGGCCATGCGCAGGGCCCGCTCGCCGCGGCTGTCCTTGCTGACCCCGATGATTCTGCCGGG